>JBEKDH010000004.1:0-49763 GCA_050014455.1 Occallatibacter sp. | reverse complement strand
CCTTCGAGGGTCTTGATGAGCGCGTCGACGGCCGGAATGGCCCGAACCAGCGCTACGCCGCCGCCGGGGACGATGCCTTCCTCGACTGCCGCGCGGGTGGCGTGCAGGGCATCCTCAACGCGCGCCTTCTTCTCCTTCAGCTCGGTCTCGGTTGCCGCGCCCACCTTGATGATGGCCACGCCGCCGACCAGCTTGGCCAGCCGCTCCTGGAGCTTCTCCTTGTCGTAGTCCGAGGTGGTCTTCTCAATTTGAGACCTGATCTCCTTAACGCGGCCTTCGATGTCCGAGGATTTGCCCGAGCCGTCAACAATGGTGGTGTTGTCCTTGTCGATGGTGATGCGCTTGGCCTTGCCCAGATCCTCGAGCTTGACGCCTTCCAGCTTGATTCCCAGATCCTCGGTGATGGCCTTGCCGCCGGTGAGGATGGCAATGTCGCCCAGGATGGCCTTGCGCCGGTCGCCGAAACCGGGAGCCTTGACGGCAGCCACGTTCAGGGTGCCGCGCAGCTTGTTCACCACCAGGGTGGCAAGAGCTTCGCCTTCCACATCTTCGGCAATGATCAGGAGGGGCTTGCCGCCGCGGGCCACTTGCTCCAGCAGGGGCAGAAGATCCTTCATGGCGCTGATCTTCTTCTCGTAGATCAGGATGTAGGGATCTTCGAGAACCACTTCCAGCCGCTCGGTGTCGGTGACGAAGTACGGGCTGAGGTAGCCGCGGTCGAACTGCATGCCGTCCACAGTCTCCAGGCCGGTATGCATGGTCTTGGACTCCTCGATGGTGATGACGCCGTCCTTGCCTACAACCTTCACTGCGTGGGCGATAATGTCGCCGATCTCCTGGTCGCCGTTCGCCGAGATGGCGCCCACCTGGGCAACCGAACCCTCGTCGACGGGCTTTGACAGCTTGCCGAGAGCCCCGCCTTCGGTCCACTTGCCGTCCTTGTCGCGGGTGCCGATAATGACGGTGACCGCCTTCTCGATGCCGCGCTTGAGGGCCGTCGGGTTGGCGCCGGCAGCCACGGTCTTCACGCCTTCGCGGAAGATGGACTGGGCCAGAACCGTCGCGGTCGTGGTGCCGTCGCCGGCCACGTCGCTGGTCTTGGAGGCAACTTCACGCACCAGTTGCGCGCCGACGTTCTCCATCGGATCCTTGAGATCGATCTCTTTGGCCACCGTCACGCCGTCCTTGGTGATGGTGGGCGAACCGAACTTCTTCTCGATGACGACGTTGCGGCCCTTGGGCCCGAGCGTCGCCTTGACGGCGTCCGCGAGCGTGTTCACGCCGCGCAGGATCGCCTGACGGGAATCTTCACCGTGCAAAATCTGCTTTGCCATGTTTGTAACTCTCCTTAGAACAGTTATCAGTGATCTGTTGTCAGTGATCAGTGATGTTTACGGTGGTGCGGGCGGCTCTTGCTGACCCCTGACCACCGATCGCTGACCACTCGGCGCCCGTGGCGCCTACTTCTTCACGATGCCGAGGACTTCTTCTTCGCGCATGATGAGGAACTCTTCGCCGTCGATCTTGATCTCGGTGCCGGAGTACTTGCCGAAGAGAACCTTGTCGCCAGCCTTCACGTCGAGGGGGAAGACCTTGCCTTCGTCGTTGGACTTGCCCTTGCCCACGGCGATCACTTCGCCTTCCTGAGGCTTTTCCTTGGCGCTGTCGGGGATGATGATGCCCCCGCGGATGGTTTCGCCCTCTTCCAGACGGCGGACGAGGATGCGATCATGGAGCGGGGTGAATGTGGTCGCTACGGATGTTGATGCCATTGCTTCGCTTCTCCTTCACGCGCGGGCAGGGTTGAGCCCCGGCCGCGGGATTTGAGTGGTATTGAAGAAAAACCTGCGGAAAGGTGGCAGTGCAGCCCCAGGAATTGGAGCAGCGAACCCGGTTCAGCAGTTCCGCCAGCGGTGTGCTAGCACTCTCGCCTTCCAATTGCTAACGATAGGCAAAGCGGGAGCATTTTGTCAAGGGGCTGCGATGAAAATATGAGCGAAATACGCTCATATTGTATGACAATTCCAATAAAGGCCTCGCGAATCTCATTGAACTGAATTGGGAGTGAGGCGCTTTTGGTACTCTAAGGCGCGAGGGGTCAGCATCCTAGCCCCCTCTTTCGCGTTCTTTCAGTGGCAGAGGATCGTATGGCGCACTCTGGAGGTTCAACCCAAGACCGCAGAAGATTCCTGGCCAACGCCGCCATGGCGGCAGGAGCGGCGCTGGCAGCGCGTCCCGCGCAGGCTCTGGCGCGGATTGCGGCGCGGTTCCCGCTCGAATCGCATCGGGAATCGAATGCGGGGGCGGGAAGCCAGGCAAGCGCCGTCGCTCCCGTTGCCGGGGTCGATTCGAACGACGAAGCATGGAAGCGCGCCGGGAAGAGTACCTGGGATGCGGCTGTCGCCGTGCTTGCGGGCAATATCCGCACCACGCCGCGCTATGCGCGCCCGCTTCTCTTCGAGGGCAGCACTTATCAGGGCATCTGGCAAGAGTGCGGACCGCACGAGGGGCTAATCTACGCCACTCTGGCCAAGCACATTCCCGTGGGCCAGGCCATTGCGACGCCGCTCGAAGCTGCCCGCAATAACCACATGGCCTTCTTTGAGCTGCAGCGGCCCGATGGGCAGCTCCCCGCCAGCGTGAAGATGACCGAGACCGGCTATGGACAGATTCAGATGGTGGTGCCTATTGCCGCCACCGCGTGGGAGCTGGCTCAACTCGCCGGCGACGAGGCGTTTCTGGCGATGGCCTATGCAGCCTGCAGCCGCTGGGACGCATGGCTGCGGCAGTACCGCGACACGCGCAAGACCGGGCTGGTGGAGGGCTATTGCACCTACGACACCGGCCACGACAACAGCCCGCGCTGGGCTGGGATTCCCAATCGCTGCCCCGATGCCGATGCGCGCAAGGCACCGCAGATCGCCACCATGCCGCGGCTGTGCCCGGACCTTTCCGCAACGGTCTATGGCGGCCGGGTGGCGCTCGCCGCCATGGCCAGAGCGCAGGGAAAGACCGCCGAGGCGGCCCGCTGGCAGAGCGACGCGGAGGCCATACGGCAGTTGATTCTGGACAAGCTCTATTGCCCGGAAGACGCCGCCTTCTACGATCTGGATGCGCAGGGCAAATTTGTGCGGGTGCGCTCCGATGTGATCGGCCGGGTTCTGGGCGAGCACGTTCTCGATTTGGCCGAAGCGCGCGACCGGGCGATTTTCGAAGCAGTCTGGAATCGCCAGCTCCACAATCCCAAGGCATTCTGGGCGCCGTTTCCGTTTTCAAGCATTGCCATGGACGATCCCGCCTTCGTTCGCCCCATTCCGCGCAACTCGTGGGGCGGAGCGTCGCAGGCGCTGACCGCTCTGCGCGCGCCCCGCTGGATGGCGCACTACGGCAAACAGGCGGAGCTCGATCACCTGATGCGGCAGTGGCGCCTGGCCATTCTGCGCCACGCGGAGTTTCGCCAGCAGATGGACCCCCTGACCGGCGAATTCACACAGCCGGACCCCGGCGGCTACTCGCCCGCCGCCTTGGTATTCCTCGCCTTTGCAACCGCCCTGGGACAAAGTTTCTAGCCGGGGTGGCGACCATTTACAATGATTCCCATGCAACGCCGTTTTCCATGTCGTCTCAGCCTCCTCGTGGCCGCGTTCGGCCTGATTGTCACGCTGCTTTCCGCCCATGCCCAGGATGCGCCCAAGCGCGGCCGCAAGTACAAGTCTCCGCCGCCTACCGCGCGCATTGAAGTGACCGTCCTGCGCGATGTGAATGGCAAGCCGATTGAAAACGCAGCCGTCGTCTTTCATCCCATGCAGGGCGAGAGAGACAAGGGAAACATGGAGCTGAAGACCAACGAGGACGGAAAGGCTGTCATCGATGTGCTGCCCATGGGCGACACGGTGCGGCTGCAGATCATCGCCAAGGGCTTTCAGACATACGGCGAGGACTACAAGATCGACAAGGCTGAGATGGCCATCGAGATCAAGATGAAGCGGCCGGGCGAGCAGTACTCGATCTACAAGCCTCACGACGCAGGGGAGGTGGGCGGCAAGAGCCCGGATGCGGACAAGACGGCGGCTCCCGCTCCCGGCGCAGCGCCGCCAGCGTCATCAGCGACCCCGGCTCCAGCCGCGGACAAGCCTGCTGACGCGGCCAAGCCGGACGCGCAGCCCAGCCAGCCGCAATCGAAGTGAGGCGCGAGGCTAATCCGCGTTGATCCCTTACGCTCGGACGGAAGGAGGAGACGGATTGAGAGCCGAGCTTAAAGGCCACCCGAATCGTTTGGGTATCTACGTTGCCGCGGTCTACGTCTTGATCGTTGTTGGTGTCTTTGCCATCACTGTGTCCGCCAAACCAAGTGGACTGGGATACGAGTGGATTCCCTTTATCACTATTGCCATGCCTTGGTACTATTGGCTTCCCAACGGCACTCTTGGCGCTCCTTGGTACATCATGATTGCGCCTGAGTTATGTATTCTAGGAATCACCTTGAACGCGGGCATTTTGTACCTATTCGGCACGCTCTTGGAGAAGCTTCGGCGACGGCTTTTCTGGAAGTGAGATGACGAATTTCCAACTACGCGTTCATCGTCAGGTAGAACCAAATTGATGCCAACTCAGCCCCTCAACGGCAAATCGGCACTGGTCACCGGAGGCGCGCGGCGCATTGGCCGGGAGATTGCCCTGTCGCTGGCACGAGCCGGGGCGGATGTAGCCATCACCTTCCGGACCTCATACGCCGAAGCTGCGGAGACTGCCCGCGAGATTGAATCTCTGGGACGCCGCGCCCTGGCCGTGGAATGCGATGTGCGTTCGGAAGCCTCGGTGCGCGGGGCGATAGCCGCCACGACGGGGAAGTTCAGGCGGCTCGACGTGCTGGTGAACAACGCCGCCGTCTTTTCCTCCGCTCCTCTGGAGAGCATCACCTTGGAAGACTGGGACGCGGTCTTCGAGACCAATGCGCGCGGGCCGTTACTGGTGGCGCGGGAGGCGCTGCCAGCTCTGCGCGCTGTTCAGGGCAGGATTGTGAACATTGGCTCGCTGGGAGGGATTCATGCCTGGGCAGGTCATGGCCACTACTGCGCTTCCAAGGCCGCGCTGCACATGCTCACGCTGGTTATGGCCAAGGCACTTGCGCCCGAAGTGACCGCCAACTGTGTTGCCCCCGGTTGGATCGACTTGGAGGACGGGTCATTTGACGCAAGCGCCCGGTTTGCGGCTCGCACGCCGATGCGGCGCAACGGTACGGCAGACGATGTGGCCCAGGCGGTGATGTTTTTTGTGACGGGCCCGCAGTTTGTCACCGGCCAGATTCTCGCCGTCGATGGCGGACTGGGGCTGTAGCGTCTGGCTGGGATTTGCCGATGTGTTCATAGGTTCAACTCCGGGAAACGCGAACCGGCCAAGGGAGGGAAAAGGACATGAAGACCGCCTGGGACAGCTATGTAGAGCAGGAGCTTGAGAAACCGGAGGTGCGGCGAGCCTTTGAGGAAGAGACCAAGGTCTTGACCATCGGACTCGAACTGGCGAATCAGCGCAAGCGCAAGGGTCTGACGCAGGCGGAAGTAGCCAGGAAGATAGGGACCAGTGCTCCGCAATTGAGCCGCACCGAACGCCGGCCGGAAAATGTAAATATGCGCACGCTTATGCGCTATGCGGAGGCGGTAGGCATGGATCTCGACATTAAGCTCGTTGCAAGGGCTTGAGGGGTGCTGCTCCTGAGGGTGGACGATCCAGTGCATTGCGTTGGCCGATAGAAGTAGTTTCGTAGGCAGCTACCGCGCGAAAAGGCGACCCCAGAAGCCTCTTGTGCCCGTCTTGGGGGCGTCCCTGCCATTCCTCTCCGGCAAGGGCTCGATGTTGGCAGCATAGCGCCGGGGATCGATTCTCAGCGGCACGCGCTCCCACAGCCCACGCGGCTCGGGCTGGGCGGGCCACTTGGCGCCCTGGACCGCGGCCTGAGGATTGGTGACGCAGAGCCGTCGCGCCGTCTCCTCGCCGGAGCGCTTGGCGACGTACTCGTACCCCTTTTTCAGGTGCGGCGGACGCCATTCGGGGTGGTGGGCGTCGGTGGCCAAAAAGTGAATCCAGTTGCGGTCGAGCAGCTCATTGGCAATGGCTTGCGCCATGGGACCGAAGCGCCCGTACAAGGCGCTGGCGGTCACCTGGACTAAGCAGCCCTGGCGCATCCACTCGGCCAGTTTCTCCGGTTGCTTTTGCACGGCCGGGTAGCGCTCCGGGTGGGTAACGATCAAAATGTAGCCAGCCGATTGCAGCCGGAAGAGGGCATCGTTCAACTGGGGCGCGATCGCGATGCTGGGGAACTCGATCAGCAGGTAACCTTTGCCGTCGATGGAGTAGCGCAACGGGTTGGCCACAGCCTCAAGGACGTTCTCCGCGTTCATGTGGAAGTCGCAGCCCAGGCTCAATTCGACCACGCCGCTCAGCAACTCGCGCAGCTCGGCCAGGCGCGCTTCGATCAGCGCAGCGCGATAGGAATGTCCTTCGCTGGCATGGGGGGTACAAACGATGCGAGTGACGCCCTCGGCGGCAGCCTCGCGCGCCATGGCCAGGGACATCTCCAGATCGGCTGCCCCATCGTCGACTCCGTAGATCAGATGATGATGAATGTCGATCATGGTCAGCCGATCTCCAGCTCCGGCAGCAGGGGGCTCAACGTGTTGCCAGAGTCTCGATCATCGAAGCGAAGATATTCCAGCCGTCCGCCGAACCCAGCAGTTGCTCGCTCGACCGGTCTGGATGCGGCATCATCCCCAAGACGTTTCTCCTGGCGTTGAGGATGCCCGCAATGTTGCTCAAGGAGCCGTTGGGGTTGGCTTCAGGGGTAATGTCGCCGGCGGGCGTGGCGTAGCGGAAGGCGATGCGGTCCTCGGCTTCGAGCCGATGCAACTCATCCGGCGTGCAGAAATAATTCCCCTCCATGTGGCCGATGGGCATCTGCAGCACATCTCCCTTGGCCAGACCGCCCGTGAAGGGACTATCGGCTGTTTCAACGCGGAGATGAACCTGCTTGCAGATGTACTTGAGCCCGGCATTGCGCATGAGCGCGCCGGGCAGCAATCCGGCCTCGGTGAGAATCTGGAAGCCGTTGCAGATGCCCAGCACCAGGCCGCCGCCGGCGGCAAACCGCTGCACCGACTGCATGACAGGGGAAAAGCGCGCAATGGCGCCCGTGCGCAGGTAATCGCCATAGGCAAAGCCGCCCGGAACCAGCACCGCATCCACGCCTTGCAAGTCTTCGCTATCGTGCCAGAGAAAGGTGACCGGCTGATGGGCCACCTCGGCAATCACGTTGTGGGTGTCGTGATCGCAGTTGGAGCCAGGAAAGACCAAAACCCCGAATTTCATGCTTCTAGGGTATCAGCTTCGCGGGGGCGCGAGAGTGGTCTCTTGCAGAGGGTAACTGGGCAGCGACCGGAGGGCAACAGGCGAATACTGAGGGCGCCGTCGCGCCGCGATTTGACCATCGCTGCCGGTGATATACTCACTAGGTCAGGCGCGGGTCCGCGCCGGCATTCTCTTTTCGATCGCTGAGGTTCCCATGTCCGGCCATTCAAAATGGGCGACAATCAAGCACAAGAAGGGCGCGCTGGATGCCAAGCGCGGCAAGATATTCACCCGCCTGCTCAAGGAGATCGCAGTCGCCGCCAAGGGCGGCGGCAACCCTGACAGCAATGCCCGGCTGCGCACCGCCGTCCTGGCTGCCAAAGCGGAAAACATGCCCCAGGAGAATATCAAGCGCGCCATCCTGCGCGGCACCGGCGAACTGGAAGGCGTCAACTACGAGGAGATCACCTTTGAAGGCTACGGTCCTGGAGGCGTTGCCATCATCGTCGATGTCATGACCGACAACCGCAACCGTGCGGTAAGCGAGATCCGCCACGCCTTCTCAAAGAACGGCGGCAACCTGGGCGAGTCCGGCTCGGTCCGATTCCTGTTCTCGAAGAAGGGGCTTATCGCCGTCGAGAAATCCGCAGCCACCGAAGAGCAGTTGATGGATATCGTGCTCGAACACGGAGGCGAAGACCTCAGGGACGAGGGCGACACATGGGAGATCCTCACCGACCCTGCGTCGTACGAGGCCGTACTTGCCGTGGTGAAGGCCGCCGGCATTCCCACGGTGATGAACGAAGTCACCATGGTCGCCTCCACGTATACCAAGCTTGAAGGCGCGGTGGCCAATCAGATGGTGCGTTTGCTCGAGGTTCTGGAAGACCTCGACGACACGCAGAACGTTTACTCAAACTTCGACATGGACGCCGAACAGATGGAACATGCGGCCGGCTGATCCGGCTTCAGGCAGGCACCCTAGAGGCCGCCCGGTTGTGGCGGCCTTTTTGTGAGAATTGTCAATTGCTATGGAGGGAAGGGAAGAGCATTGAAGCGAAGTGCAAGGTTTCTCTTTTTTGTCTTGATGGCGGGGCCGCTGGTTGGCTCAGCTCAAACGCCGGGCGGCGCCGCGGTGGCCGGCCGCGATGGCGCGGATAATCCCGTAGCCCAGGTTCGCCAAGCCAGGAGCTGGGAGTATGGGCCGTTCGTCAACTATGGGAACGGCGTGGGCGATCGGTCGGACTTCCATTTTCTTTGGGCCGGTGTGCAGTTGGCCAAGCCGCTCACGCCCGTCGTGAAAGCGGGCATCTTCAGCGGCCAGTTCGAGTTTGGCGGCAATCTCATGCCGCTGTGGCAGGCCTATACTCCGGCTCCGCACATGGAGGAAGTTCCCTGCATGGTCGATGGGCAAGACACAAACTGCCTGTTGAAGGTTGGGGGTGGTACCTTCCGCGGCGTCAGCCTGACTCCGGTGATCCTGCGCTGGAACTTCCTCACTAGTTCAAAGCGCTTTCAGCCCTGGTTCCAGGGCGCGGGCGGGCTCATCTATACCACGCACAAGTTCCCGCCGAATATTCTGAGCACGCCGGCGGTCGATGGCGTGCCGGGGATCGACGGCGGAACCTGTGTGTGGAACTTTGCCCCCCAAGGCGGCGTTGGCTTCCATTACTTCACTCGCGCCAAGCGGTCGCTCGACGTGGGCGTCAATGGCGTTCACATCTCCTCAGCCTCGCTGGGAGATCGCAATCCCGGAGTGAACGCCAGCATTCAGGTGCAAGTGGGTTACACCTTCTGGAAGTGATCGGTGCGGCCCCCCGGCGACGGGTCTTTGTCGCTGGGGTGTTGGTCCTTGGGGCCCGGCGGCGGTATCTTGCCGGCGGGGATGAAAGGAAGCATGAGCGAACCGGTTGTGGAGTGCGTTCCGAACTTCTCAGAGGGCACGGATGCCCGGCGGGTCGAGGCGATTGTGGCCGCGATGCGCGTGGATGGCGTGCATCTGCTGGACTGGTCGATGGACGCCGACCACAACCGTTCCGTGGTGACCATTGCCGGGTCGCCCGCGGCGGTGGTCGAGGCCGCGGTGCGCGGTGCGGGCAAGGCTGTCGAGTTGATCGATCTGACCCGCCAGCACGGGGTTCACCCGCGCATTGGCGCCGCCGATGTGATTCCCTTTGTGCCCATCTCCGGCATCAAGCTGGAGCAGTGCGCATTGCTGGCCCGCCAGGCCGGCCTGGAGATCTGGCGGCGCTTCGGCGTGCCGGTGTTCTTCTATGAGGCGGCGGCGGCGCGGCCCGATCGGGCCAACCTTGAAGAGGTGCGCCGCGGGCAGTTCGAGGGATTGAGGGACGCAGTCCGCAAGGATACAGCTCGCCGGCCCGATCTGGGCGGGCCCGGCCTGCATCCCACGGCCGGCGCCTGCGCCGTGGGAGCGCGCAGGTTCCTGGTGGCCTACAACATCTACTTCGATTCCGCCGACGTTGCCGTCGTGAGGGCCATTGCCCGCGAGATTCGCGCCGCTTCCGGCGGCCTGAAAGGGGTAAAGGCCATGGGAGTGCTGGCCCACGGGCGGGCACAGCTATCCATGAACATCACCGACTTCGAGGCGACGCCGGTCTCGCAGGTCTATCGCACCGTCTCCAACCTGGCGCAGCGGCACAAGGTTGCACCGGTTGCCGGAGAGGTGATCGGCCTGATTCCCGAGGCCGCCTGTGAGCGGGAAAGCGATTGGATGCGTCAATTGAATGGGTTCGATCCCCAGACCAAGATTCTGGAGCGCCGGCTGGAGGCTCCGCTGGCCTGGCCGGGGGACGGGTCCGGGGCGGTCTAGCAGCTTGTGGTGAAGGTCGAGCTTTTTGTGGTGAAGGTCGAGCTTTGAAAGGGCACAACTTCAAAGCCTGCCCTGAGACTGCCGAAGGGCGCCGCAAACGCAATAGAATCAATGCAGGGCTTTAGCCCCAAAGGGAAGTTTTCAGCAATCGGCTTTCACTACGGGCTGTTAGCCGGTCGCAGCGCGGAACGATGTGCGTTGTTTTGAGTTTTCTGGCGAAGAAGAATTTGCAGGTTGCAAGCGATATCCAAAAGCTCGATTCGATGAGCTTCTGGTTCCCGGAGGATGAAATTGTTGAAGGCATTTGTCAAGGTTTCGATTGTTCCCATGTTGCTGGCGGCGGCTGGTATGGCTCAAGCGGCGCAGTTATCAACCGATGCGCGGACGGCGATTCCGCATGAGGTGCAGCAGTTGGTGGTGGTGGACTACCGCGCCATGCAGAACTCGACCGCTGCCATGAATCTGCGCGACCGCGTGATGCCGCCCGAGCTGAAGCAGTTCGACGAGGCGCTGCGCAAGTCCGGATTGAACGACAATCACGACGTGGACGAGTTGGCTTTCGCTCTCTTCCGTCCCTCGGCATCCAGCGATGCCCTAGTGACCGTGGGCATTGCTCAAGGCCAGTTTGCCACCCAGGACATCGTTGCCAACTTCCGCAAGGACAAGGTGAGGCCAACCCTGGTGCGCACCAACAGGGTCTATCCGCTGGCCAAGACGGGCATGGTTCTTTGCTTTGTCGATCCCTCCACGATGGTCTTTGGCGCCAAGGATGCGGTCGACAAGGCTCTCGATGCCCGCGATGGAGTGTCACCCAGCCTGCTGACCAATGGGCCGATGATGGACGCCATGAAGACCGTGGACACCGCTCCGTTGTGGAGCATTCTGGACGAAAAGGGCACGCAGACGATGATGCGCCAGGTGCTGGGCGAGGCCGGCGCGGTGACCGACTACGAGACCGTCCGCAAGCGGCTGCAATCCTCCTGGTACGGGATGGACTTTCAGCACGGCGTCAAATTCGACCTCACTATCTCCACCGGCGATTCCTTTGCCGCGGCCACCATCTCTTCGCTGCTGACGGCGGCTGTGGCGCTGCGCAAGATGAGCGGGTCGGACGCCGAGAAGCAGGCGCTGAGCGGTACCGCCATCGCCTCCGATTCGGGGCGGCTTTCCATTCACTTTGCCACCTCCGACGCGGATTTCGACAACCTGCTACACTCGCCGCTCTTCACCAGCATGGTGCACTGAGAGGACTTTCAATGCAAGTCTGCGTCTTGAAGGGGAGCGGATTGAACCGCGCCCTTTCAGCGCAGCACAACAGCCCCCATGGGAATTGGAAGCCTATGCTGCACAGCTCAGGGGGCTGGGGTCAACTCGGGATGAAACTCGGCCTTGCCTCCGGGTAGCAGCAGAATCTGCAGCCGGCCCTCCTGAGGTTCGGTGAGCGTGGGGCCCTCAATCTGGACCGAACGCTGTAGCCGGCTGCCGTCGCTGGCCGTGTAGAGCACTTTGATGGGTCCGCTGCCCCGCAACTGGATGCGATAGTGGAGGACTCCGTCCTGGGCCAGGCTGCCGGCTCCAAAGCTGGCGCTGGGGTAGTCGACCTCGAGCAGTTGAATCGGCGCCCCGGTGCGGTTTTCGACCGCGGTATCGACATGATAGGAGTGGCACCCGGCCAGGGCCATCAGCGCTGGCAGCGCGACTGCGGCCAAAACCCGGCCGCGACTTCCGATTCGGCTCGTCATTCCCGCTTCCCGCTTTCGTCCGGACCGGCTTCCGGCGATGCTTGCATTGCAACCTTCTTTTCCAGGCGGTCGAGGCGCTTGAGCAGCTGCGGCAGGCGCTGAAAGATGGTGACGGCCCGCAGCCAGACGCGATTGTCGAAGCCCGGCGAGCCGGAGATCGTCTTTCCCGGCGGCACATCGTGCGAGACGGCCGACTGCGCAGTCAGAATCACTCCGTCGCCCACGGCGCAGTGCCCGGCTATGCCCGTCTGCCCGGCCAGAATCACGTTGTTGCCGACAACCGACGAACCCGCCAGACCCGTTTGCGCGCAAAGCAGCGAGTTCTCTCCCACTCGCGAACCGTGGCCTACCTGGACCAGGTTGTCCACCTTGGTCCCGTCGCCGATCTCGGTAGCGCCCACCGTAGCGCGGTCGATGCAGGCGTTGGCCTGAACGTCCACCCGGTCGCCCAGCAGCACCGGACCGGACTGCGGAATCTTCTCCCAGTGGCCGGCCTCGTTCTTGGCGAAGCCGAAGCCGTCGGCGCCCACGATTGCGCCGTTTTCAAGGGTTACATGGTCGCCCAGAATGCAGTTCTCGCGCACCACCGCGTGGGCGTGAGCAAAGAGATGACTGCCCGCCCGCACTCCGGGGTAGAGAACCACGTGGGGCAGCAGCGTGGCATGGGGGCCAATCCGCACTCCCGGCCCCACCACGACATAGGCTCCGATGTGCGCCCCTTCGCCGATTTCGGCGGTTGGATCGATGACCGCCGCGGGGTGAATGCCGGGCGCGTAAGCCGGCGGCTGGTAGAAAAGTCCCAGGGCGCGGGAGAACGCCAAGTAGGGGTTCCTGATGCGCAGGGTCGCCGCGGCGATCTCCTGAAACTCGGGCTCGACCAAGACCGCGGCGGCGTTGGTCTTGCGGGCCAGCCCGGCGTAGCGGGGGTTGGCCACGAAGGTAATCTCCGTGGGCCCAGCCTCCTCAATCCCTTTCACGCCTGTCACTTCAAGCTCTGCGTCGCCGCGCAGTTCCGCGCCCAGCCGGGTTGCCAATTCGCCTAGCTTCATCGCAAGAATTGTACCGGAACGGATGCCCCGCGCGAGTTTTGTGGTAGAGTGTTGGGCGTGAGACGCACGGCTTTCATGCTTTTGCTGGCTTTAGTCCTCCTTGAGCCCGGCCGGACGCTGTATTCACAGAACTCGCAACCGCCGCGTCCTCTCGCCCGTCATTGGACGGAGACTCAGGCAGAGACGCTTTGGAGAGCCCGATACACAAACTGCGATTACGGGTACTACGTCTTGCTCGACAAAGGAGTGGTCGGTCACGACACGCTTCCCCCAAGCCCAAACCACGGCTTCACTGTCCCGTTGCCCGATGTAGGCCGGACTTCCCCTGCTTCGGCGGATGATCAGCGATTTGTTTCGGTGGATGCGTCATACGATATGTGGGAGGATAAGTCGTTGGCGGGCGCGGTCTCCGAAAAGGAACATGATGCGAAGGACGCGGGAGGACTGCCTCGCAACATTGTGCACAAGGCCACGAAACTTGCTGGCCTTCGAGCGATTCGGTCCACAGTCGAATCCACGACCGCCAAAGGCACCGTCGTCGATGTACGGGTTGTAGCGGAACGTTCAGGGATCGTTTACACAATCTCCCTGCATACGAGTCAGCAGTACCTATCGGTCGATGATGCACAATTCAAAAGGATCTTGAGCGGTTTCAGGCTGCTCAAATTACCGCTAGGGGAGTGCAGCAACGGCTGATTCTCAAGTGCGGGAGGCAGCCGCCGATTCCGGCCAAGGATCAGCGTCAAAGCGATTCACGGGATGGTGGGCTGCCTTGATTTACCCCAACACATTCCCACAGTTCAGGCAAAGAGCATGGTACCATGGTTGAAGACGATGGTGGAGGAGTACCGAGTCCCATCGAAAAGTTGCCGGGAGGGTGCGATGAGTCCCAAAGAGTTGAAAAAATTCAAGGAAGCCATCGCGAAGATTGATCGCGAATACAACACCCCCGAGAAGGCCAGAGAACTTCTCATCAAGAGTGGCTACCTTACCGTGGACGGTCAACTCGCGGAGAGATACAGGTAGGCTGCGCTATTGCCTTTAGTTCTTGCATATCACGGATGCGATCTTGAAACCGCCCAGAACCTCTTGGGCGGTTCGCCGTTTCAGCCGAGTGCGAAGGACTTCGACTGGCTGGGCGCAGGAACGTACTTCTGGGAAAACGACGTGCTACGCGCCTATCAGTGGGCGACCGAAGCGCGCCGAAACTTCGACTACCCCTCGGTTATCGGCGCCGTGATCGAACTGGGCAATTGTCTCGACCTGACGACGCAGTCCGGAATTGAGGCCGTCAAACTCGCATATCGGCAATTCATCGCGATGGCTGAACGAGATGGAGTTCCTATCCCGGAAAACGTCGATCCAGCCAAGGGGCCCAGCGGAGACAAAACCATCAGACGTTTGGACTGCGCTGTGATGAATCACCTATTTGATGTTGTCCTGCCAGCCGTGCAGGAATTGGAACCCCGGAGCCAGCCTTACTCGACCGTGCGGGCACTGTTTCCAGAGGGTTCCCAACTCTACCCCGGCGCGGGCTTTCGAGACAAGACCCATATTCAGATTTGCGTTCGGGAACCAGAGCAGATTCTCGGCGTTTTTCGAATACCGGAATGGCAGAGCATGGAACTGGAATTACCCAGCCTGTACAAGCGATCCTGAGTCGATCCTTTTGACTGGGGCAAGAGGGTTTGCAAGGCAAAGTCGAAATGAATGGGACGGCGGTTCTACGGTGTCTCCTATTCATCTGGAGACTGCCGATGCTGCTCGGCGGCCCTTCTCGGCGCGCCGCCGCCGATCGAGCTCACCACTCCCAAAGTCTGGATGGTCTGGCGAGGAACATAGATCCTCTGCGTATTGGATTTCCTTTCAATGACATGTGCAGCTGCTTGCCGGGAGGATGGCAAGGCCGCATGTGGCGGAAAGCTAAGAAAGTTGGCCTCTACCGCGGGCGGATCCCGTAAGAATAGTTCGCTGAAGCCAAAACCTTGCAGAATCGCCCCAGAATACCTCTGCCCAACTCCCGTTTCTCCCTCTGCTTGGATAGAATAGCTGGCAGAGGGCGAGCTCGATGCGGCAGGAGATACTGGCGTCACAGGAGGGTTCCGAGAGGTTTGCCCGGAAGAGCAAGCGGGAACTGTTTCTCGACCGGATGGAGCAGTTGGCGCCCTGGGGGGAGTTGTTGGCTCTTGTGGAGTCACAGGATTTGCCGCCAGGCAGCAGTCAGCCACCGGTAGGCCTCTCGATCCTGCTGCGGACCTACTTTCTACAGCAATGGTTCAACCTCTCGGACTCTGGCGCGGAGGATGCGCTCTATGAGTCGCCCGCGTTGCGCAGCTTTGTTGGAGTCGATCTTGGCGTGGCCCCCGCGCCCGACGAACCGGAGATTCGACATTTTCGTCAAATGTTGGAGAAGCGCAATTTGGGCGGCGAGCTCCTCGATAGAGTAAACACCTACCTTGCCGAGCGGGGCATCCGCATCGCCACCGGGACAAATGCGGATGCTACGATCCACGATGCGTCCCCCTCTTCAAAGAACGCCGTTGCTGTGGGCGACGAAAGGTCTGCCGAGACCGGAGCGCTTGGCGCGGCGACGGCCAGCCGCCTAGCCAAAGCCAAAGGAATGGACGGAGCCGATCCTCTCTTTCCTGGCACCGGCGACTTGTACCTTGCGGTCATCAGCCCCGACGAGAAACGCCGCAGCGCCGCATTACGCGCTTTGGGCGAGTGCCAAACCGGCAAAATCGACCAGTTTCTGTCCTATCCTTCCGACCTCGAAAGTGCGCCCCGGACTCTAAGTCGCGATTTTGACGTAGCCCTTGTTGACCTGGACACAAATCCGAATCTCGCCATTGAGCTGGTTGAGACCATCAGCGTCCGCGGCTTGGCAATCGCAATGGTCTATTCGGAGCAAGTCGATCCAGACCTGCTGCTCAGATCCATGCGCGCGGGCGCTCGCGAGTTCCTCACTCTGCCCTTCAATCCTGGCGCCATGGCCGAGGCTCTTGTTCGGGCGTCTGCCCTTCGCTCGGCGAACCGTCCGGCAAAGAAGACTGACGGCAAATTACTCGTATTCCTGAGTGCCAAAGGCGGTTCGGGAGTCACCACCCTGGCCTGCAATTATGCGGTTTCTCTGGCCCAGGATTCTGGCCAGAAAACCCTCTTGATCGATCTCAATCTCCCGCTCGGCGATGCAGCTATTAATCTTGGAATCAGGCCGCGATACTCGATCGTAAACGCCCTTCAGAATTCCAGCCGGCTCGACGTGAGTTTTCTCTCCACCATGTTGACGCGGCATACTTCCGGGCTGTTTGTACTCGCTGCGCCCAGTGAATTCGCCACAGCGCAATTCTCCGATGACGCAGTAGACAAGCTGCTTAGGGTCGCGCGCCAGGAGTTCGATTATGTAGTGGTCGATGCGGGATCGCGACTCGACCTGCAGCATACCAAGCTCTTCGAAGAATCCGCCACCGTTTATCTGGTTACGCAGATCGGCATCCCGGAACTGCGCAATTCAAATCGACTCATTGCGCGTCTCGCCGTCACAGGCGGACCCAAACTCTCGATTGTGATCAACAGATACGACCCTCGCAGCCTGGAAATCGGCGACGAGCATATTACAAAAGCTCTCACCAGGCCGGCCGAATGGAAGATTCCCAACAACTACGTCGCTGTGCGGCGGATGCAGAACACTGCGACCTCGCTCATGGAAGATGACTCGGAGATTTCAAGGGCTATCCAGAAAATGACCAGAGCCGTTAGCGGCCAGCCCGCCATCTCGGAAAAAAAGAAGGGGTTCAGCTTCTTCCGGTAAGGGGTCTCCTTTTTTGTGGATGGGAAGCTCGGTCCAAAGCCGGCGAAGGTAGACCAACCCTGACCGTTCTTGTGCGCCGCAGGGACGAAGCAACGCCTGTTCTTCCGGATCATCTTCCCCCTACAGCCTGTTCTTGCCCTCCCAGCCGGCGCCAACACGGACTCCCGCTAATGGTCCGTGACGGGCTCATCGGCATTTTCAGCAATCGTCAGACGATCCCCATTGCCCCATAATTCGCGTCCGAGATGCAGAAATCAGCCATTTCCGCGGATTCTGGCGTTCGCTGAAGCCATGGAGTGCAGAATCGTCTCAAGAAACCCATCTCCAGATACCGTTTGACACCATGCTTGAGTAGAATACTTGGCAGAGGGCGAGGGCGATGGGACAGGAAATACCGGCATCGCAAGAGGGTTCTGAGAAGAGCGCGGGCGAGCGCGATTCCCAGATGCAGCAGTCCGGGGAGGGCGGCCGGCGATACGCTGATACCGGCGCGAATGCCGGCATGCATGGTTCGGATATAGCAGCGCCCGTGGCGCAGGAGACGACCAGCCGTCTGACCAAGGCCAGAGTAATGGAGGTAGTTGATCCTGCCTTCCGTCGCACAGGCGTCTTGTCCGTTGCGGTCATCAGCCCGGACGAGAAGCGTCGCAACGCCGCATTACACGCTTTGGCGGAGTGCCAGACTGGCCCAATCCAGGAGTTTGTTTCCTATTCTCCCAACCTCGACGATGCACCGCGGACCCTTAATCGCGACTTCGACGTAGTCCTCGTTGACTTGGACAGCGACCCGAAATCCGCCCTTGAATTGGTAAGGAGCATCTGTATCAATGGCTTGGCAACAGTTATTGTCTATTCGGCGCAGGCCGATTCGGACCTGTTGCTCAAATCCATGCGTGCGGGCGCTCGCGAGTTTCTCATTCTTCCGTTCAATCCCGGCGCCATGGCCGAGGCTCTGGTGCGGGCCTCGGCTCTTCGTTCGGCGTCCCGTCCGCCGAGGAAGCCGGAAGGCAGGTTACTGGTATTTCTCAGCGCCAAAGGCGGTTCCGGAGTCACCACGCTGGCCTGCAATTTTGCTGTATCGCTGGCTCGGGAATCTGGGAAGAAAACCCTCTTGATCGATCTCAATCTCCCGCTCGGGGGCGCGGCGATCAACCTCGGAATCAAGGCTGAACACTCCATTGCTAACGTTTTTCAGGATTTCATGCGGCTCGACTCGAGTCTTCTCTCCAGCTTGCTGGAAGAGCACGCCTCCGGGTTATCCTTACTCGCGGCGCCCAGCGAACTGGCCCCCACACAGGTCTCAGAGGATGCCATCGACAAGCTGCTCGAAGTCGCCCTCCAGAACTTCGACTTTGTGGTGGTCGATGCCGGTTCGAAGCTCAACCTGCAGCACACGCTTCTCTTCGATGAATCCGCCACCATCTATCTGGTCACGCAGATAGGACTCGCAGAACTGCGAAACTCAAATCGGCTGATTTCACTGCTATCGACTGCCGGCAGCCCCAAACTCGAAATCGTGATCAACCGATACGATCCTCTCGACCTGGAGATCGACGAAGAGCATGTTACCAAGGCTCTCACCAGACCGGCTGAGTGGAAGATTCCCAACGACTACGCCGCTGTTCGGCGAATGCAGAACACCGCCACCTCACTCATGGAAGATGACTCTGAAATTTCACGGGCGATCCGGCAGATGACAAAGGCGGTTTGCGGCCAGAGATTCCGGAAGAGAAATCGCGGCGGCGCTTTTCGGTAGTGAAAGGCCTGCCAAGCCACGCCTGTGCGCCGCAAGAGCAAGTCCCAGGGGCTCGACTAGAGCGAAATCGGAATAGGCGTGCCCTGGCGAGTCGCGTGCAGGGTCGGCGCTTCCTAGCGGTTGCGTCGACTTGAACCCTGCGATTTCGGGGTACAGTCACTCCGGTTTCGCTAGGGTCGAAAGGACGGCGGCTGCCTCCGCCCTAGCCGAGCCCTCGTTCTTGTGTCTCTTTGTGGAGGCGCATCGTCTTGACCATGGCGCAAAGGGGCTGCAGGCCAAGTCTCAAGTGACCAGACGTCCAGTCTACGGCGTCTCCTCGGCGTCGGGAAACAGCTCCGGTTGCTCCGTCCGCGCCGCCGGTGCAGTCCGCCTGCGCGCGCCGGCCCCGATCCGGCTTACCACTTCCAAAGTCTGAATGGCCTGCCGGGGCACGTAGATCCTCTGCGTATTGGAGCGCGTGTCGGGCGGGGTGAGCAGCAAGCCGGCACCCTCGATCAGCGAACGGTCGTTGGCCGCCAGGCCCTCCAGCTCTTCTCCGTCGGTCAGGGTCATGCGCAGCCACAATCCCGCGGTTCTGGGCCGGATGGAGAAGCGCTTGTGCAGCAGCCGCTCGGGATTTGCCTGATCGCTCCAGGGGGCGGGGAGGTCGCGCACGTAGCAGACCCACTTGACCTGCTCCCAGCCGATACGAAGCACTTTGCCGGTGAGGTCCAGGATCTCCAGCTCGGGCGTATTAGGAGCGAAGCTGGCTCCCGCGTAACCCGCGTACCAATCGCGCGAGAACTTGCGGACAATCACCGGTTTACGAGCAGAAGCCATCGCTCTGGATTGTCGCACGGAGCAGGGGAAGCCCGCGAGTGGGAGGAGTGCCGAATCGAACTTGCGCATGGACGAGCGCGGAGGTTTACAATGGCTGGCGAATTCGGGACCGGGTTTCGTCTTGTCTGAAATTGAGCTTGTTCCGTTGGACAAGCGCAAGGGGGCGTCATGGCTTCGCTTAGCCGAATGCGCATGATTCGTGCTTTGGCATCCGCCGCGGCGGGTTGTCTGCTGGCAGTTTGCTGGGGCTGTGGAGGCGACGGTTCCGCTACGACGGGGATTCGTGAAACCCAAGTGACGCCGGTAATTACCTGGCCCACGCCCGCTGCGATCTCGCAGGGAACGCCGCTGAGCGCAACCCAGTTGGATGCGGCGGCCAATGTGGCGGGGACGTTCGCTTACTCACCTGCCGCCGGAACCGTGCTGGCTGCGGGCATTCAGACGCTTTCGGTTACATTCACCCCCACCGACGCCGTCGACTACACCACGGCCGGTGCCACGGAGACGCTCTCGGTGGTTGCGTCCGGCGCTAACGCAAAGTACAACTGGCTGCCGGTCAGGATCGTCGATGGGGGCGTGATGACCGGCATTCTGATGCATCCCGCCCAACAGGGATTGATGTATACCCGCGCCGATGTCGGTGGGGCCTATCTTCGCGACACGGCGAATCCGACCTGGCTTCCTGTGACGGACTGGATCAGCGGCCTCGCTCCGGAATGGAACCTCATGTACATCGAGAGCCTTGCCATCGATCCGACGGATGTGAACCGGCTCTACCTGGCTGCGGGGTCTTACATCGGGCCGGGCCTTCCCAACGGCGCCATTCTGGTTTCCGACGACCAGGGCGGCAGCTTTCAGACGGTCAACGTGCCGTTTCAGATGGGCGCCAACGACTTGGTTCATGGGCAGCAAACAGGCGAGCGGCTGGCGGTGAATCCCTACAATCCCGCTCAGGTTTACCTTGGCACCCACCAGAACGGGCTTTGGGTGAGCAACGATCATGGAGCCACATGGAACCAGAGCGCGACGTTCCCGGTCACCGCGACCCCCGATCAGGTGGGCGTGCTCTTTGTGCGCTTCGATTCCGCGCACAGCGGAGTGGTCTATGCGGGAGTCTACACGGGGGGCATCTACCGCTCGACCGACAACGGCGTGACCTGGGCGCAGATTCCCGGCCAGCCCACCACGCTGCCGGACGGCGAGACAATTCGGCCCTTGCGCAGCGCGCTGGGGCCGGACGGCGTGCTGTATGTGGCCTACGCGAATGCAGCGGGGCTCAGCGCCATCAGCAACGGAGCGGTCTACAAGCTCAACACCGCGAGCGGCGTGTGGACCAACATTACGCCGCCGGATACTCCGGCCAAACTGTGGTATGGCTACTGCGCCATCGCCGCGGACCCGGAGCATGCTGGAACCGTGATGGCGGGCACCTGGAACCGCTGGAGTCCCGGAGACGACATATTCCGCTCGACGGACGGAGGGGCCACTTGGAGGAGCCTGCGCCAGTATTCGACTCGCGACGCCTCATTATCCCCGTTTCTGAACAATGTGGGCGGATCGACATTCGGCATAGACAACAGCGCCATGGAGATCGATCCATTCGATTCCAGCCACGCGCTTTACGTGAGCGGCTACACGATCTGGGAGACGCACGACCTGACCGCCATGGATTCGCTTCAAGCCACGCAATGGACGGTAGGCGCCCTGGGAGTGGAAGAGGCGGTGATTCACAACGTGGTCAGCCCGCCCGCCGGACCGCACTTGTTGAGCGTCATGGCCGACCTGGGCGGCTTCAGGCATGACGACTTTTCCATTTCTCCCCCGCCGATGGTGAATCCATTCATGACCGAGGTGTCGTCGCTGGACTTTGCCGAATCGAACCCGTCTTTCATGGCCAGAGTGGGCGGGCTCGATTACGTGGGCGACGTTGCGGCCGCCTACTCGCAAGATGGAGGGGTCACCTGGACGCCCTATCCGGGCTTGCCTCCAGGGGCGGGATTGGGGCCTACCTTGGACGGATACGCCGCACTGATTGCTGTCTCGGCCGACGGTTCAAAGGTGATCTGGGCGGCGAGCGATGCCCTTCCGGCCTGCTTCAACGGCTCCGGCTGGACTTCTTCACAGGGAGCGCCGACAGGCGTGCTGGTGATCTCAGACCGGGTCAATCCCAAGAAGTTTTACGCCTACGATCCACCTGGCGGCGCCATCTATGTGAGCACCGATGGCGGCGTCACTTTTTCTGCCGGAGCCACCGGGCTGCCGCAGGATGCCGGGTATGCAGGGTGGTCGGCAGAGGCTCAACCCAAGGCGGTCTTCGGCATCGAGGGCGATCTATGGCTTCCGTTTCACGCGGGGCTCTTTCACTCGATTGACTCAGGGGCCAGCTTCACGCAGATCGGCTCCGTTGGCAGCGCTCCGCTCGTAGGCTTCGGAATGGCGGCTCCGGGGGCGACGTACCCGGCCATCTACATCGTTGGCACGGTGAATGGGGTCTACGGATTCTTTCGTTCCACCGACGAGGGAAACTCCTGGACGCGCATCAACGACGACGCCCACCAGTACGGCTATATCTTCTCGATCTCGGGCGACCCGCGAATTTACGGCCGGGTGTACCTGGGCAGCGGGGGGCGCGGCATTCTCTATGGCGACATTGCCGCCGGCGGCTAATCATGACGGTTCCCGGCGCCGTCGGGGCCGAGGAATCGCCAAACCGGAATGGGTGCAAGTTCGGTGCGACAAAGCCTAGCCATCTGGCCCGAGTTGTGTTAATGTACGGTTTGCCGTCTCTGCCAGGGTGTGCCGTAAGGGTAACAACATGAGGCACTTGGCAGAAGAATGAGACGGCGGAAGCAGGAAGTTCAATGCCCGACTACATTTATCTTCTGGAAAACCGGCTGTCGGCCGACCAGCAGAGCGCTTTGCGTCTGCTGCGCGAGGCAGCCCGCGAAGAGGGAACGATCCTCTTTTTGACCGGCGACGCGGTCCGCGACCTGACCAGCGGGCACACCGTCCGCGGTCTCGAGGTTACCGTTCATGGAAATGCGCTTAACCTCAAGAAGACAATCGAGAAGCTTGGCGCCGCCGTGTGGGGCCAGGACGAGGTTTCCCGCACTCTTTACCTGTGCTTCCCCGGTACCGTGCGCGTGGATGTAGTCAGCGCCCACCGCGCAGAGTACCCCAGACCGGGCAAGCCGGTCTTCCATTCCGCTTCCATCCAGGAAGATTTGCGGCGGCGGGACTTCACCGTCAACGCCATGGCCATCTCGCTGAACGAGGGATCGTTTGGGCTGTTGATGGACCCCACGAACGGGGCGGCGGATATCGAGTCGCAGACGATTCGGCTGGTGTCGAATTACGGCTTTCTCGATGAGCCGGCGCTGATGATTCGCGCCACTCGCTATCGCGCGCGGCTGGGGTGGGAGCTTGACCCGCGAACCCGGACTCGAAACGAGAATGCCAAAGGCGAGGGAGTCATCGAGCACCTGTCGTTAGAGGCTCGCCGCCAGGAACTGGAGCAGATCGGCCACGAAGAAGAAGCTCTGAAGGTGCTGCGGGCGCTGGAAGGCGAGGGATGGATGAAGGTGCTGTTCCCAGCATGGACCTCCGCCAAGGCCGACGAGGAGAGGCTGACGGCCCTTCACGATCTGGCTGCCGAACTGCTAGCGCAGGGAGTCCATGCCGACATGTCGGCGGCGCAGATGCAGTTGCTGACTGCCGGAATGTCCACCAAGGATCGGAACGCGCTGAAGAAGACGATGCTGCGTCCTGGGTTTGTGGCGGAGTGGAACAGCCTGGACGCGATGGCCGAGGGCTTCGCCAAAGCGTTGCTGGCGGAGGAGAATTCAACGCCTTCCGCTTGCTACAAGCTCTTTACGAGTTACGATCCCGAGGCGATTTTGTGGCTTGGATTTACCAGTGCCGATCCGCTGGTCAAGGAACGCTTCAACCTGTTCCTGAAGGTCTGGCCCGAGGCACGCCAGCGCATTCCGCACGCGCTGTTGCAGGAGATGCGCATTACGGCCGAACTGGCTGCGTACCGCGAGATCGTGCAGACGATCTTCCTGGAACTGATAGACGGCCGGTTGACGGCTCCCGAGGAGGTTCGCGCCTTTTTGGAACCGCATTCCCCTCCCGCGCCCCCGCCCAAGGAGAGCATCAAGAGGCCGCGCGCCAAGCGGGGCGCAGAAGCCAGGCTCAAGGAGCACACGTATGACGAGGAGGAGGAATCGGAAGAGGGCTTGGAGGAGGACGAGGATCTGGACGATCTTGTCGGCGAAGAGGACGATCTCGACCTTGGCCTGAGCCTGCCGAAGGTCGACCTGGATGTGGAGATTCCAGGCTTGATCGAAACCGATCTCATCGAATCCGATGCAGCGGAGTCCGCCGAGGATGAAATGGAGGCGGAAGAGCCGGAGCCGATCGTAGCTCCGCCGAAGCACGAGTCTCCGCCCAAGCGCGAGTCAAGGAAGCGCGACTCCAAGACGTCTGCCGCGCCACAGCCGGCCAAGGAGGCAACGGCTTCAGTTCCTGTGAAGGCTGAGGAGCCGACTGCTGCCGCACCGGCTGCCAAGCCGGTTGCGCCGAAGGCTGCGAAGCCGGAAAAGCCCAAGCCCGAGGCAAAGCCGGCTCAATCCAAGGCAGGAGCGGATCGGGCCGCGAAGAAGGCTGTTCCCGGCGAAGCTGCCGGGAAGCACAGCGATGCGGCCAAACCCGTGGCCGAAGTCCCAATCGCGGCGAGCAAGCTTCCGGTTGAGCCTCCCAAGACGCCAAAACCGGCAAAGGCATCCAAGCCGGCCACAAAAAAACCCGTTCCCAAGACGGCAAAGCGAAGATGACTTGGCTGCGGGGCGGCTGAACGGGCTGCGCCCACGGCAAAAACTCCACTTCAGCCTGTGGCTGCAATGGCCTCGCGGGTTGCGGCAGCAACCATCTCGCGGATCGAATCGATGACCAGATCGGGCTGGTCCAGGTGAATCCAGTGCGCGCTCGCCGTGGCGATCACCTGCTCCACGTTGTCGCCGATGCGCCCCAGCCGCTCGACCGAAAGCGGCGTCGATTTTCCAGGAGTCAGCACCAGCACGGGAATATCCCGGATGGGTTCGGCATTCTGCATCTCCCGCACCGTGTCTGGAACCGCCTCGACATGATTGCGCATGCCGATGTAATAGCCGGGACGCGACCAGTGGGAGGCGACGCTGGGCCAAACCTCGCTGGGCATCTTTCCCACTTCATCCGTGACCCTCTTCAGCACATGACGCCCGCCTTTGCCCGCTACGTCAGCTAACCGCTGCGCCGTTCGCCCCGAGCGGCACAGCAGCGAGGTCACAGCCAGCCGCGCCAGGCCGATGCGAGCAATCGGGACAGCATAACCGGAGAGACGCTTGCCGCGCTCCAATTCGGATTGCCTGCCGGGGTTGAGCGGCGGCCATTCTTCGCACCGCATGGGATCGACCAGCACCACGCCTGCTACCTCCTGGGGAAAGAGCAGGGCATAGCGGCGCATCACCAATCCCCCAAACGAATGGCCGACCAGAACGTAGGGCGGTTTGATCTGGGCGTGCTCCAGCATGTCGTGCAGCTCGACAGCGATGTTGCCGGGGGTGCGCGCCGTGCGGCAGGGGCTGCTCCAGCCCAGCCCGCCGCGATCGTAGGATGCGGTGCCGGCGAAGCCGGAGACGATCTCCTGAATGTGAAACCAATTCAGATTGGTGGCGGCGATGCCGGCTTCGAAGAGTACGGTAGGGCCGGTCGATCCTTTCGCGCCCTTTTCAAGCAGATAGAGCTTGTACCCGCGGCCAATTGTTACCCAGCGCCCAGGAGAGGCAAAGCGCAGCCGGTCGCGGCGGCTGCCGATCCATTGATAGAGGAAGCCCACGCCGATCAGAGCTGCTGTCAAGCCGGTAATCCACAGGAGTACATGCATGGGCGATCCTAGAAATGGGTAAGTTGCTCAGGCCCGAAGTCCGCGAGACTTAGGTTTGCCTTGGCGCTGCCGCGATCGACGATGAGCAGGGTCGAGCCGGCCTGGCCGCGCGTCTTCACTTCCACCTGGTCTGCCGACCACACGCCGCCTTCGTGGCGCAAGCCGAAATAGGTGAACTCTTTCACTGCCCCGGTTCCCTTCAGCGTTTTTTCAACATATACAGGAAAGCCGATACCATGGTCCAGCCATGTTTTTATCTCGGCATAGCGGGTGCGGTCCGCAGCGCCCGGCGTACTCTTCAAAACGTCGCAATTCCGCGCGCCATATTTGGTCTCTTCGAGCGCTGCCTGGCCCGGCCAGTAGAACTGCTGCTCGAGGAAGTCTTCATAGCTGAAGCCGCTGCCGAGCGGGCCGCCGCTCCACTTGTCGAAGGGCAGAGCGGCGGGCGCCTTGTCGCCGGGATGCGCAATCAGGATCGTGTTCTGCCCGTTGGGCCGCATCTCCAGCAAGATGTGGGCGCGGGCGTCCGGCCCAGCGCTGGCCGGCGGGGCAATCGCCAGCAGCAAGCGCAGCACGCCTGGAAACCAGTGGGCCTTGATGGTGATGGCGTAGCTGGTTCGTGCGCCACTTGCATCCACCCGGACCAGGCGGCCGCTGGCGCGAAAATCGGCCGTCTCGATGCGCTGCCGCGGCGCCGCGAGTACGGCATGGGGATCGGCCGCTCCCGCGGGAACGGCGAAGAGCAGCGCCGCGGCCAGCGTAGCGCACGGCGCTCTCATGACGCGATTCTCCCGTCGCGGATGCGAATGTGCCGCGGCGCGGCGTTGGCTATCTCGTTCTCGTGGGTGACGACGACGAGCGTCATGCCGCGCCTTTGGTGGATGCCAATCAGCATCTCCATGATGCGCGCGGAGTTCACGCTGTCCAGATTGCCGGTGGGTTCATCGGCAAGCAGGATGGCGGGATCGTTGGCCAGTGCGCGCGCAATGGCTACGCGCTGGCGTTCGCCGGCGGAGAGCTCGTTGGGATATTGATTGAGGCGGTCTTTCAGGCCCATCTCGCAGAGCAGGCCCTCGGCGCGCTCGGCGCGATTGCGCGCACTCTCGCTCACCGCCAGCATCGGCACCTGCACGTTTTCAATGGCGCGCAGCGTGGGCAGCAGATAAAAGGCCTGGAAGATGAACCCCACCTTGTGGGCTCGGTAGGCATCGAGACCGACAGCGGCTCCGAGGGCGGCGTTCTGAAAGAGCACCTCGCCGCTGGTGGGAATGTCGAGTCCGCCGAGCAGTTGCAGGAGGGTGGATTTGCCGCTGCCGCTGGCGCCGGTGATGGCCAGGTATTCTCCTTCGGCGATGCAAAGGTCCACGCCGCGCAAAGCCTCGATGCGCCCTTCGTCGTAACTCTTGCAAAGGCTGCGCACTTCAAGCTGGGGGGGTGCAACGGCTTGGGGGCTAGTCATGGCGAAGCGCCTCCACCGGCGAGAGATGCGCGCCGCGCCATGCGGGGATGGCCCCGGCAACCAGTCCCGAGACTATCGCAATGCCCAGCGCCTGCAGCAGATGCAGCGGAGAAACGGATGCGGAGACGATGCTGGCGGTTTGCGGCAGGGCAGCGAGCAGCCGCAGCGTGCCCCATCCTACGCCCAGGCCGAGAAATCCCCCGGCGAGGCCGAGCACGACCGCCTCCGTCTGGATGAGCAGCATGACGCTTGAGCGCTTCCATCCCAGCGCGCGCAGGATGCCAATCTCGCGCGTCCGTTCAAAGACCGACATGGCCATGGTATTGGCGATGCCCAGAATACCCATCAGCAGGGCGATGGAGGATGTGCCCCACGCGGCGGCATGTGCCAGCAGCACGATCTGGTTGTTGCTGGCGCGCTCAGCCGCCGGAATGGCGTGCAGTCCGGGCAGAGCGTTTTCGATCTGGGCCTGGGCTCGCTTGAGATAATGGTCCTGCGCTTCGCCGGCCGGCGCCGGGCGGAGCCGCACATGAAACGCTGTGACCTTCCCTTCCAGGCTGGAGAGCCGTTGCAATTGATCGAGCGGCATGATGACCGCGCCGGCTTCCAGAGCCGAGCCGCCATGATCGATCCCCACCACGGTAAAAGTGGAGCCTTGAATTTCGAGCGTGTCGCCGGCCTTCTTGTTCAGGTTTCCAGCCAGGATCTCGCCTAATAGAATCTCCGGCTGTCCATCGCGAAAGCGCCGCCCGGAGGTGATGACGAGCGAATCGAGTTCGTAAGAATCGGCTTGCCAGCCATAAACCAGCGCATTGATCTCCGGCGTCAGGTCAATCAGGTTGAAAACCATGGGCCGGGCCTGCGCCACGACGGGCAGCGCGTTGAGCTTTGGGCCCACCGACTCCTCCAGCGAGGTGTTGAGGAATGTCTTCTCCACGATGGCAAGGTCGGTGCCGCTGCTTTCGTACATGCGCAGCCATTCGTGTTCAAAGGCGCGCGAGAAGCCGACCAGTGCGACGAATGCGCCGATCGCCATGGCGATCCCGCATAGCGTCAGCAGCGTCCTGAGGCGCCTGCGCCAAAGATTCTTCCAGGCAAATCCGGCGAAAGATAATTGGGAAGCCATGAGGTGGGAAAAGATCCTTATGCGTTCAGGGCTGAGCAGGGACTCGCGAGGGCCAGTTTATCGAGCGGCGGAAGCAATGTCCATCCAACTTTTGCGGCGTCTTACGGAAGAAAGGCGCGGCTCCTTGAAGAGTGTTCGGTGGCGCCGCTCCTTGCTCCCAATTGGCAAATCTACCTCCGGTCGCCCGGCGCTGACCGCGCAAGCGGAAGGGCGACCGCATTTGCCGCTATGTTTTTCCTGAAGTCTCAGAGTCTATCGTCCGCAGGTTCGCTGAACGGAAAAAGGGCAGGGAACCCACAGCCATAGTACGCCAGAATCGAGCGGAGCCGAGTCAGCCGTCGCTGTGGAATGGTTGCCAAATGACCTTGCGGGAAGCTGAATTCCGATGCTCGCGGCCAGGACCGGCTGCGAGCGTCGGTCTGCTTCCCATGCCGCTAACGGCCGCGTCCTCGCGAACTCCCGCCGCCGCCGCTGCCTTTCCGCGCCTGATAACAGTCCCGGCAGAAGACCGGACGATCGCCACGAGGCTCAAAAGGCACTGTTGTAGGCTGGCCGCAACCCGAACAAATCACAGGTGTTCCCTGTGCCGGAGCAGAACGGTAGCCGGATCCCCCCTGATCGTTCTTCTTTGCCTGACGGCAATTCTTGCAACGCTTTGGGGTCGAATAACCACGTTCCTGAAAGAACGCCTGATCAGCAGATGTGAAGGTGAAGTCCTGCCCGCAATCGCTGCACGTAAGTTGAATATCTCCGGCCATGTGTCTCCTCGTGGAGATTGTACAGCCCAATCGGCCATTGCGCGCAAGGATTCTTTTTTGTCGAACGACTCTGCGCCGGCGGAAGCAGTTTTGCTGCCGCTGCTCGATCGGGGACAAAGAGCGGACGCCATAGTCTCCGGGAGGGCAGCAGGAACGCCGGTTGGGCAGTACCGGCCGGTTTCGGGCTGACGGATGGCCAAAGAACGAGCCAGGAGGAGGCCGCTGGGGTATACTCACGACGCCGGGAAAGCAAGAGTGACAGCCCTGGTTGAGCTAATCTTGGTTTAATTTAGAACCAATGGCGGTTTGCCGGGGCCCATCGGCGAAGCGGCCGGGACGCTGGGAACGATGCGCTCGATATGGCTCGGGTTTATCGACAAACTGAGGCCGGGAGCAAAACGGGATGAACAAGAATCGTGGGTGTGGACCGGAACCGCGATCGGGAGTCAGTGCATCGCCGGACAACGGTGCGCCTGGCGATTCACGACCGGGTCTCTCCGTATCGGCGATTTCTCGATTGTTGGGGATGCTTTGTCTTCTCTGGGCCGCGCTGCTGGGTGGCCTGGGACCGGCTGGAGTGTGGGCGGGCGATGAGCCCGAGCGCATCACGATTGACTATCCGCTCGACGGGTCGGTGTTTCCGCCGGACATGGCAGCTCCCACTTTTCTGTGGCGCGATCCTGCGCCGAATACTGACTCCTGGCAGATCGATGTGTCGTTTGCGAATGGTTCGGCGGGGATTCATGTGCCGTCGACGGGTGAACGGATGCGCATTGGCGAGATCGATCCCCGCTGCGTATCAGACACCAACAAACCGCCCGCGCTGACGCCGGAGCAGGCCGACGCACACACCTGGACGCCCGGCGCGGGAACCTGGGCCGCGATCAAGAAGCAACCCGGCGGGATTACGATTTCCATCCGCGGGTTTGCGGCGGGAAGCAAGAGCGCGACCGTTTCGCGCGGAAGCATGCAGATGCATGTGTCCGCCGACCGTGTGGGCGCGCCCATCTTCTACCGCGATGTGCCGCTGATGCCGTCGGAGCTGGAGAAGGGATTCATCAAACCTCTGGCCACGGCCGCGATTCCATTGATCAATTGGCGGATGCGCAACGTGGCCGACACCAGTAGCCATGTGGTGATGCACGACCTGCACACCTGCGCCAACTGCCACTCTTTCTCAGGCGACGGCAAGACGTTGGGCCTTGACATGGACGGTCCGCAAAACGACAAGGGCCTGTATGGGATCGTGCCCGTGCAGAGGCGGATGACCATTCGCAACGAGGATATGGTGTCGTGGTCGTCGTTCCCCACCGAATCGGGCAGCCCGGCGCGCGTGGGCTTCATGTCGCAGATCTCGCCCGATGGCCGCCATGTGGTCACGACGATCCGGCCGCCGGGGACAAAGAGCTCGCAGTTCTATTACGTGGCCAATTTCAAAGATTACCGCTTCCTGCAGGTCTTCTATCCCACGCGCGGAATCCTGGCCTGGTACGACCGCGGCTCAAAGAAGCTGCAACCGCTGCCTGGCGCCGACGATCCGCGCTTTGTGCAGGCCAGCGCAGTTTGGAGCCCGGATGGGAAGTACCTGGTATTTGTTCGCGCGGGGGCGAAAGATCCCTACCCCGCGGACGGAAAGATGGCCGCGTACGCCAACGATCCGGCCGAGATTCCGATGCAGTACGACCTTTACCGCATCCCCTTCAACGGCGGCAAGGGAGGCAAGGCCGAGCCCATCGCCGGCGCATCGCAGAACGGTATGAGCAACAGCTTCCCGAAGATCTCGCCTGACGGCAAGTGGATCGTGTTTGTGCAGGCCCAGAACGGACAGTTGATGCGCCCAGACAGCCAGCTATACATCGTTCCGGCCGCCGGCGGCGCGGCGCGCCGCATGAACTGCAATACGCCGCTGATGAACTCCTGGCACAGCTTTTCGCCGAACGGCCGCTGGCTGGTGTTCTCGTCGAAGAGCCGCTCGCCCTACACACAAATGTTCCTGACGCATATCGACGCGCGGGGCAACGACACGCCGGCGATCCTGATCGAGAACTCGACAGCAGCCAATCGGGCGGTGAACATTCCGGAGTTCGTCAACATGGCGCCCAGCGGCATTGAGCACATCGACACGCCGGCGGTGGATTTCTACAAACAGTACGATGCGGCTGCGGAGCTGGCCAAGAAAGGCCAGTATGCTGCCGCCATTCCCGAATGGAGCAAGGCATTGGCAATGAGTCCCAGCGACGCGCGGGCTCACAACAACTTCGGCCAGACCCTGGCGCATTTGGGCAAGACGCAGGCAGCGATTGCCGAGTATCGCAAAGCGCTGGCCGCCAAGCCCAATTACCCTGAGGCACACAACAATCTGGCCATCTCGCTCGACGCTGCCGGCGATACCCGTGAAGCCATCGAGCATTACCGGCAGGCGATCGAGCAGAATCCCGGCATTGCCGAAGGGCACAGCAACCTGGGGCGCGCACTGGCCAAACAAGGCCGGCTCAACGAGGCCATCGAGCAGTACGAGGATGCGCTTGACATCAATCCGAGCTACGCGGAGGCGCACAACAATCTCGGTTTCGCTCTGACCGCGCAGGGCCGAATGGACGAGGCCGTGGATCACTATCGTCAGGCGATCGAGAGCGATCCCAAGTACTCCCACGCATACAATAACCTGGGTCTGGCGCAGGCCATGCAAGGGAAGATCGATGAGGCAATCGGGGATTTTCGGAAGGCGGTCGAGTTGGACCCGTCCTACGCGAGTGCGGAGGGCAACCTGGGTCATGCGCTGCTCGAGAAGGACAATGTGGACGAGGCGATTTCGCATCTGAAGAGAGCGTTGGAGCTCGGTCAGGGAACGGCGGAAGTTCACACGAACCTGGGAATCGGGCTAGCGCAGAAGGGACAGATAGACGAGGCGATCCCGCATTTTGAGAGCGCCTTGCAATTATCGCGCGACAATGTGGACTCGCACTATTACCTGGGGATGGTGCTGGTGATGAAAGGCCGCGGAGCAGAAGGGCTGGCGCATTGGCGGCTGGCTCTGCGCAAGGAACCGGACAATCTCCAGGCGCTGAACGACGCCGCGTGGCTTCTGGCAACCTCTTCTGACGCCGCGCTTCGGAATGGGAGCGAGGCTGTCTCTCTGGCGGAACATGCGGTGCAGCTCACCTCTGGACACGAGCCGGCGCTGCTGGGCACGCTCGCCGCTGCCTATGCCGAAGCCGGCGAGTTCGACAAGGCAGTCGAGTTGGAGCAGCGCGCAACCGACCTGGCCGCGCAGCAGGGGAATACGCGTTTGGCGGCAACGCTCGAAGGCCGCCTGGCGCTGTTCCAAGCCAAGACCCCAATCCGTCAGCGATAATCTGGTTTTTGAACCGATTCGCTGGAGCGGAGATTTCCAATTTGCGTTCGGCAGAACAGAGCCTCACCGCGCGCGTTATCATCGTTGCACTCGATCTCCAGCTATGAGCGTGCGCCGAATGCGGATTGTCTATGTGGTTACTTCGCTGGGCATGGGTGGAGCGGAACGGGTGGTGGTGGCGCTGGCCGGCGGCATGGCACAGCGCGGCCACGCGGTCGCTCTCCTGGTGTTGCGCTCCCGCCTGGAGGAGGAATGGCCGACCGCGCTCCCCGTCGTTTACCTGGAGATGCGCAGATCGCCCCTGACCGTCCTCATGGGCCTGGTTTGCGGCCGCCGCTTTCTGCGCGAGTTCAGGCCGGATCTGCTGCACAGCCACAGCTTTCATGCGAATCTGGTAGCGCGACTGTTTAAGCTCTTCGTTCCGGAAGCAGCCGTTCTCTCTACCGTACACAACGTCTACGAGGGCGGCTGGTTGCGAATGCTCACCTACCGGTTGACCGACGGCCTGGCACGGCGCACGGCCATCGTCAGCCGAGCCGCCGCCGACCGGTTTGTACGCCTCAAAGCTGTGCCGCAAGAGAAGTGCGTCGTGCTTACTAATGGAATCGATACCGCCGAGTTTGCACCAAGCGCGGAGCGGCGCGATCGCATGAGAACTGAAATGGACGCGGGTGCCGGGTTCATTTGGCTAACGGCAGGGCGCATCGCCCCCGCCAAGGACTACCCAAACCTCCTGCGAGCCTTTGCGCTGGTGAGGGTGGCGCGCCCGGATGCCCGGTTGTGGATTGCCGGCGAGGGGTCCGGTAAGAGTTTTTCTATGGTTCGCAGTTTGGCGGCGGAACTGGGTGTGGACGATTCGGTGCGCTGGCTGGGGCTGCGCCGCGATCTGCCTGCGCTGCTCGACGCAGCCGACGGCTTTGTGCTGGCCTCGGCCTGGGAGGGTATGCCCCTGGCTTTGGGCGAGGCCATGGCCATGGAGAAGCCGGTCGCAGCCACCGATGTGGGCGGCGTGCGCGAACTCGTGGGCGATGTGGGCGCACTCGTTCCGCCCAAGGATCCAGAAGCGCTGGCCCGCGCCATGCTGGAGCAGATGCAAAGCACGCCCGAAGACCGGCGCGCGCTGGGCCAGGCCGCGCGCGCCCGCATCCAAGCCAGCTTCAGCATGGATGCCAAAGCCGGCGAGTGGGAGGCGCTCTACGGAGCGATCCTGGAGGCGCAACCGTGACCCGCCCGGCGTCTTGCTCAAGGCCATCGTGATAACCTTATCGGCGGATTGAAAGAGCCAGCCTTCGCAAGTCACGGAGAGGATTCGGCGGAGCGCTTTGGAGGAATGGAATGCGGGGATTGGTGGTTTGGGGAGTGGTCTGTGGCGTCCTGGTTGGAGAGGCTTTGGACATGGGAAACGAGTTGGCGAGGGCGCAGTCCAATATTGCGCAGAATGCGGCTCTGGTTCTCGATCGCGGCTGGCAGTTCCGGCAGGTCACAGCGGGAGCGCAGGAGGCGGAGAGCGGCTGGCTGCCGGCCACCGTTCCCGGCGACGTTCACCTGGATTTGCTGGTCAACAAGAAGATTCCCGACCCCTTCTTCCGCGATAACGAAGCCAAGCTTCAATGGATTGAGAACGAGAGCTGGGAGTACCGGGTGAACTTCGACGCGACCCCGGAGTTGCTGGCGCGCTCCAATGTGGACCTGGTCTTCGACGGCCTGGACGCGGCCGCGCAAGTCTACCTGAATGGCGCCGAGGTGCTGGCCGCGGACAACATGTTCCGCGTGTGGCGCGTGCCGGTAAAGGGCCACCTGAAGGCGGGCAGGAACCTGCTGCGGGTGGTCTTTCCATCACCCATCAAGGCCGCCGCGGAGGTGGCTGCCGGGGATGCATTCCGGCTGAGGTCGAAGACCGAGGACAAGACCTATATCCGCAAGGCGGCCTACGAATACGGCTGGGACTGGGGGCCGCGCTTCGTCACCAGCGGCATCTGGCGGCCGGTGCGGCTGGAGGCCTGGGACAAGGTTCGCATCGCAGACTTCGTCGTTCGCCAGCGCGACGTGAGCAAGGAAGTGGCGCACGCGGACGCGGAGGTGGAGATTGAATCGGCTGGAGTCACACAGTCCACGCTCGCAGTAAGCTGTAGGGAATCGGGCGTGATGTATCGTGTTTTCCCTCCGCCTACTACGCGTGTCGTCACACTCCATCCCGGGCGCAACGTGATCGATATTCCCATGGAGATTCGCCAGCCTAAGCTGTGGTACCCGGCCGGTTATGGCGAGCAGCCGCTTTACGAATTCACCGCGCAGGCGGGTACAAAAGGCCAGGTCGCCGACGAGCGCAAGGCGAAGGCCGGATTGCGCACCATCGTGCTGCATCGCGAGCTGGATAAGTGGGGCCGATCCTTTGAGCTGGTGGTGAACGGCATTCCCGTCTTCGCCAAGGGCGCTGACGTGATTCCCTTCGACAGCTTTCCGAATCGCGTGACCACAGCCGACTATCGCCGCATTCTGGAGTCGGCGCGCGACGCCAACATGAACACGATTCGCCACTGGGGCGGCGGCTACTACGAGACCGAAGAGTTCTACTCCATCTGCGACGAATTGGGGATCATGATCTGGCAGGACTTCCAGTTCGGCAACGACTGGCAGCCCGGAACCTACGCCTTCAAGCTCAATATCGAAGCGGAGGCAGAGGACCAGGTGCGGCGGCTGCGCAATCACCCCAGCATCGTTCTGTGGAGCGGCAACAATGAGACGGAGGCCGCCATGAACTGGGGTCCGCGGCCCACTCTGCCGGCGGATGTGAAGTTCCTTATCTGGCAGGACTATTTGACCGAGTTCAGCGGCATTTTGCCAAGAGTCGTCGCGCGGCTCGACCCGGAGACGCCCTACTGGCCCAGCTCGCCCAGCGCTGACTATGAACCGCTGAGCGACCACTACCAGAGCGGGGACGCCCACATCTGGGACGTATGGCACGGACGGGTGCCGTTTGCGACCTACGAAACACACCATGCCCGGTTTGTCACGGAGTATGGATTTCAGTCCTTCCCTGAGATGAAGACGGTGGAAGCATTCACGCAACCCGAGGATCGCACCGGCATCTTTACGCCGGTGATGCTGGCCCACCAGAAGAACAACGAAGGCAATTCGATCATCCACGACTACCTGCTCAGGGATTACGCCGAGCCGAAGGATTTCGCCAGCTTCCTGTACGTGAGCCAGGTGCTACAGGCCGAGGGGATCAAGATCGGAGCCGAGCACTTCCGCCGCAGCCGGCCGGAGACCATGGGATCCATCTTCTGGCAGTTGAACGATTGCTGGCCGGTGGCCTCGTGGTCGTCGATCGACTACTACGGACGCTGGAAGGCGTTGCAATACTATGCCCGCCGCTTCTATGCGCCCATCCTGGTCTCGCCGCATGTTGAGGACGGTTCGGTGAAGGTATACATTGTCAGCGACAAGACCGAGGCCGCCAATGCCACGCTGCGGGTGCGGCTGATGGACTTCGACGGCAAAGTGCTGCTTGAGGATTCACGCGCCGTGGACGTTTCGCCGCTTGCCAGCAAGGTCTATCTCGACTGGCCCCTCAAGAAACTTACCGATGCGGGCGCCGCGGATACTTCGCGGGTCTTTGTGGTCGCCGATCTCCAGATCGGCGGCGCAACTGATTACGCGATGAATGGTACGGTGATTTCACGCAACATTGTCTATCTGGCGCCCGTCAAGGAGATTCACCTGAAGCCGGCCTCGCTCAAGGTGGAGACCGTGGGAGCGAACGGAAGATATGAAGTCCGCGTGACCTCTCCGGTGCTGGCGCGCAGCGTCTATCTCTCCTTCGGCGATCTCGACGTGAAGGTCTCCGACAACTACTTCGATCTGCTGCCGGGCGAGACGGTGGAGATCGCGGCAACAAGCGCCGCATCGCTCGAAGCTTTGAAGGCGCAGTTGAAGGTCGTCTCGCTCACCGATGCATTTGCGAGCGATCCGCAGCCTGCCGTGGTGTCGGCGGTCAAGTAGAGCATCTTCACTGCTTCTGCAAGGACGGATGGTTCATGCTTTCAGCAGACGGAATTGTCGCCCTGCACGACCGGCTGAACCGCGACTGGCACCTTGCGCCGGGCGGTGGGGGCCAAGCCGCCGGGGTGAGCGCGGCGGCCGGAATGGCAAGCCCGGCAAGAAATACGGGAGCTGGCGACGCGGTGGATTGGCTCACCGCGGTCGCCCGCCAGCATGGCGCCAATTTCGATCTTTGGCACATCGAGGACGAAGCCCGCGCTCCGGGCGCAACCGACGCCGAACTGGCCGGGATAAAGCGCCGCATTGACCAGGCCAACCAGCGCCGCAACGACCTGGCAGAGGAACTGGATTGCGCGCTGCTTGCCTGGCTTGCGGCTCGAAAGCTGCCTGACCCAGCGGCCGAGCTGAACTCGGAGTCGCCGGGACTGATCATCGACCGGCTTTCCATTCTTTCTCTGAAGATCTACCACACGCGCGAGGAAGCGGAGCGCGCGGATTCGCCCCCAGGCCACGCCGAACGCAATCGTGAGCGGCTGGCCATCCTGGAAGAGCAGCGCAACGACCTGGCCGGCTGCCTGGACACCCTGTGGCGCCAGACCCTGGCCGGTGAGCGGCGCTTCAAGCTTTACCGGCAGTTGAAGATGTACAACGATCCCTCTCTCAACCCTGCCATCTACCGGAAAACTGATGCCGGGAGAAGCGGTTAAGCGGCGCCTTCGAGCCTGCCCATTGACGGAAGGCGGGGTATTGCGTATAAAGATGGCCTAGCAGCGCGATTCTCAAATGCAGGTTTCCGGCCGGCGTATATCCGGCACAGCCGTACACCAAGGAAGGCGCGTTGGCGGCAAAGACATGATGCAAGAGGGCAGATCCGCGGCGGCGAGCCGCAAGAAAACACCTCCTCCGGCTGCCAAGCCCAGCGGGCACCCACCTGCGGGCACGGTATCCGCCGGCCAGCACTATCAGGCAGCGGTGCAACTGCTGCAACAGGGAAGGTACGAGAAAGCGCTGGCCGCATTTGAGAAGCTGCTCCCGGCCGCGCCGCTCGAGATCAGGGAACGCTGCCGGATGTATATCCAAACCTGCCAGCGGCAGTTGGAGCAGTCGAGGCTGACCTTCCTTACCCCCGAGGAGCACAACGACTACGCCGTCTCGCTATTGAACACAGGCTATTACGAGGAGGCGCGCGAGCAGTTCAGCAGCATTCTGGCCGACCATCCGCTGGCCGATTATGCTTCTTACGGGCTTGCCCTGCTGGACTCGATCACCGGGCGTTCGCAGGATTGCCTCAGGCACCTGGCGAGGGCCATCGAGTTGAACCCCAGGAACCGGCTTCAGGCCCGCGTCGACAACGACTTCCAGAACATGATGGACGATCCGCGGTTTACCGAGCTGCTATACCCTGAAGTTCCGTGAAGAGCTCGCGGCAGGGCGATCCGCTGGCCGGCTGTCGCGACTCAATCTGTGCGCCAAGGAATGGAAGAGCCAGCACCCGCCCTTGGGAGTTGCCGGAGAGATTGCGCCGCCTGGGGCAATCGCACTTGAATTAGGAAGCAGTTTCCAGCCCATTTCGGTGCGCCCCTCCGGGGCGCCATCGATGGATTCGCGGCCTACCCAGGGCTTCCGCCCTGGGCTAACCTCGTGTCGTCCCTCCAGGACGATAATTGTCCGCGACGGAATATATCCGATGCGATCGACTTCGGCTTCAAGTGCGATTGCCCTGGGGCCCAGCGCGTTCTTCTGTTCCGAAGTGCGCGGGGTTGCTACAATCGGATTTGGAGCTTCGCTTTCCCCGCAATCTAGAAAGACAAGTTTTTTAAGGAGTGAAGGGAATGGAACTGGCAGTGCCTGGCGCTGGCGAGCCGGGGACGGCTGTCGCCTTTGGTGGCCTCAGCCCTCGACGGATGGTCGAAATCTACCGGCTGATGTTCCTGTCGCGCCGCGTGGACGACCGCGAAATCCTGCTTAAGCGGCAGCAGAAGATCTACTTTCAGATCTCGGCGGCCGGCCACGAGGCGCTGCAGGTGGGCGCGGCACTGGCGCTGCGTCCGGGCTATGACTGGTTTTTCCCTTATTATCGCGACCGCGCGCTTTGCCTGGCGCTGGGTGTGACCGCGGACGAGATGCTTCTGCAATCCGTGGGCGCGGCCACCGATCCGGCCAGCGGCGGCCGCCAGATGCCGACCCACTGGAGCAGCCGCCCGCTGCATATCGTGAGCACCTCCTCGTGCACCACAACGCAACTGCTGCACGCGGTGGGCTGCGCGGAGGCGGGCCGGTACTTCAGCCGCCATCCCGAGGCCGCGGCCAAGTCCGATGACGACTATCGAGCCTTCCATGACGTGGAGTTCCACGGCGACGAGGTGGTCTTTACCTCGCTGGGCGAGGGCTCGACCTCCCAGGGCGAGTTCTGGGAGGCGCTTAACACCGCGTCCAACCAGAAGCTGCCGGTGATCTTCTGCGTGGAGGACAACGGCTACGCCATCAGCACCCCGGTGGAGGTGAATACGCCGGGCGGGAATATCTCCAGGCTGGTGGCCAACTTCCCCAACTTCCACTTTTCCGAGGTGGACGGCACGGATGTGGAGGCCTGCCTGCATGCCTTTGAGGCCGCGGCGGCGCACTGCCGTGCTGGGCTGGGGCCTGCCTTTGTGCATGGCCACTGCGTGCGCCATTACTCCCACTCGCTCTCCGATGACGACCGGCTTTACCGCTCGGCGGATGAGCGCGAGGCCGACGCCATGCGCGACCCTCTGGCCAGGATGCAGATGCGGCTGCTGCGTGAAGGAATCCTCACCGAGGCGGAGATCGACGCGCTGGAGCGGGAACTGGACCACGAAGCCGCCGAGGCCGCGGAGCGCGCCCTGGAAGCGCCGCTGCCCGACGTGGAAGGCATTACCCGGCACGTCTACTCGGAGGATCTGGACCCCACAAGTTCGGCATTCGCACAGGAGCGTGCGCAGGCGCCGGGCTCGGCTGGCGGGGGAAAGGCTGGAGGCGAGAAGGGAAGCGATCCGCGCACCATGGCAGACCTGATCAACGCCTGCCTGCACGACGAGATGCGCCGCGATCCGCGCATCGTGGTCTACGGCGAGGACGTGGCCGACGCCAGCCGCGCCGACGCCTTGGCCGAGGTGAAGGGCAAGGGCGGCGTCTTCAAGCTGACCGCGGGCTTGCAGACCGAGTTTGGATCGGAGCGGGTCTTCAACTCGCCGCTGGCCGAGGCCAATATCGTGGGCCGCGCCGTTGGCTACGCCATCCGCGGCATGAAGCCGGTGGTCGAGATTCAGTTCTTCGACTACATCTGGCCGGCGATGCACCAGATTCGCAATGAACTGGCGGTCATGCGCTGGCGGTCGAATGGCGAGTGGGCCGCTCCCGCGGTGGTGCGCGCGCCCATCGGCGGATATCTCAGCGGCGGCTCCATCTATCACTCGCAATCGGGCGAGAGCATATTCACGCACATTCCTGGGCTGCGCGTGGTTTTTCCATCGAATGCGCTGGACGCCAACGGGTTGCTGCGCACGGCCATCCGCTGCGACGATCCGGTACTGTTTCTGGAGCACAAGCGGCTCTACCGCGAAGCCTACGGGAGGGCACCCTATCCGGGGCCGGAGTTTGCCATTCCTTTCGGGAAGGCAAAGATCGTCCGGCCCGGCTCACACATCACGCTGATCACTTACGGCGCCATTGTTCCCAGGGCATTGCAGGCCGCGCAGCGCGCCCAGCGGTTGCATGACATCGAGGTCGAAATCCTGGACCTGCGCACCCTGAATCCCTACGACTGGGAGGCCATCGCGACCTCGGTCCGCAAGACCAGCCGTGTGATCTTGGCTCACGAGGACGTGCTCAGTTGGGGCTACGGCGCTGAGATCGCGGCGCGCATCGGCGATGAGCTCTTCGACGATCTCGATGCGCCCGTCCGGCGCGTCGGAGCAATGGATACCTTTGTGGCCTACCAGCCGCTGCTTGAGGAGGCTATCCTGCCTCAGCCCGAGAGCATTCTGAAGGCGATCGTGGAGCTGAAGGCGTATTGACCAGGCCTTGCTGCGCCTCAATGCAAGCAAGCACCGAGCCTATGGAGAAGCGGCAGCCGGAGCGGAAGGCCGCATGGGCGGCCGCGTGGCGGGAAGCCAGTTTTTCTCTCATGAGGTGAAATGGATTCAGGGTTGTGCAACCGATCCTTGCGCGCGGGCTCGCGGCGCGGCGCTTGCCGACGAGCCCCTTCGGCAAGGCCCGAAGCCCGCTCCATTGCCGACTCATGAGAACCCCCTAAGAAATGCGCGAAAACCTTTGCCAGTCGCGCTCTGCGCACATTCCAGCCTTTAAGTACCTTGGTCAGCTTCGCGGCCTGGAATGAAGGTTAACTGCGAAGGAACCTCTGCTAGATTAAGGGTACTCGCCCGCTTGACCCGGCTCGAATCGAAGCCAACAATCGGATGATAGTGCTTGCTTTCAGCTAGGGAGCCTCGACCAGCGTGGAGGGTTATCCCGATCCGGCTGGCGGGGGCTATGGAAAACCTCCATCTCAGTGAGGATGGCGAAGCCTTGCAAGGAATTCCCAAACCAGACTTTTCGGTCTGAGCGAATGGCGATGCCGGACGGTCTTCCGTCCGCGCGCCTTCATCGAACCGGCGGCCTCGTTCCCTTCGCATGGCTTCGCGCCCTTCCAGCCAGGGGCGCTGGAGGGATGGGCTCAGCTTCCATCGTTGCCGATGGGCAGCGCACGGATTCTCCGGTGCGCGTCGAATTGCGGCGATTTGAGTGCATAGCCTTCGTTCTACGGCGTCTCCGATCACGCCATCGTTCTCGCTTGGCGGCGGTGGCGAGCTGGCAATTTGGCGGGTTTCCCATCCAAGGCCGGCTTCGCGACTAGCGCCAGGGAAGGGACACCCCCGCTCCGGCGGCAGCGAGGAGGCTCAAGTCCAATGATCGCGCAACAGAAGGAAACTATGGCAGCCATATCGAATCCCGGACGGGGCGGCGCGGACGAGCGCATACTGCTCAGCGCGGCGGGGCTCTTTGCGAACTTCGGCTACAACGGCGTCAGCACGCGCGACATTGCCGCCGGGGCGGGCGTCAACGAGGTTACGATCTATCGGCATTATCCGCGCAAGCGCGACCTTTATCTGGCCGTGCTCGATGCGGAGTTGCAGCAGGTGAAGCTGCGCGGCGATCTGCTCAGCCGGATTGCGGAAGCCGCCGACGGGCGGACCGCGCTGGAACGGGCCTTCGAACTGATTGCCGCCACCTTGACGCACAAGCCCGAGCTTCTCCGCCTTATGCAATTCAGCACCCTCGAACTGGGCGAAGATATCGATCCAATGCTGCGCAAGCACCTGGGCCAGTTGGTCGAGGTGGTTGCCCGCTATCTGGAGCCATGGGCCGAAGGAGAAGAGCTTCGCAATGCAAATGCCAAGTCAGTTGTTCTCGCTCTGGTTGCGATGGTTGTGAACTATCGTTCCCTTCATCGGCTGTTTTCAGTCGGCGGCTCCGGACAGAAAGCTATGTTCAAGGCATACGCGGATTTCTGTGGCCTTGCCAGCGATTCGGCCGGCCCGATCGGCATTCCCGGCAACGAGGCGCCGGCAAGAGCGGGCCCGGGATAGCAGCCGCGCTTTGCAACTCCTGTCTGTCGTGGATAGGCAGGATGCCGTATGTGACCATGCGGCGGATTGAATTCGCGATCCGCGATGAGGGAGCCCATCTCGAACTTACTCATGACGCCGCGGTCTTCTCTGCATATCCTTCACGTGATCACCAGTCTTTCCCCCGCGGCTGGCGGTCCGCCCGAGGCGGTGCGCCAATTGGTGGATGCCTATATCGAAGTGGGTGACGGTATTGAGCTGGTTTGCCTGGACAAGCCGGGCCAGAGCTTCTTGGCGGGCATCGCCTGCCCAGTACATGCTCTAGGCCAGTCCTTTCTGGGCAAGTACGGATTCTCACCGCGGCTCTGGCGGTGGCTCCAGGCCAATGCACATCGCTTCGACGCCATAGTGATGAACGGGATCTGGACCTTTCCCGGCGTTGCGGTTCGCTTCGCGGCGCGGCGCGCTGGCAAGCCCTACGGGATATTCACCCATGGCGCGCTCGATCCCTGGTTCAACCGGAGGTATCCGCTCAAGCACCTCAAGAAGTTGCTCTACTGGCCTCTGCAGCACACAGTCCTGCACGATGCGGAGGCGGTCTTCTTTACGGCCGCAGCGGAGCGCGATCTGGCCATGACCAGCTTCCGTCCTAGCAAGTGGAAGAGCGTGGTCGTCCCCTATGGAATCAACGATCCCGAGGGGCGCGGGGGGAATTCGACAGAACAGATCGAGGCGTTTTACCGCAAGTTGCCGGAGCTTCGCGGCCGCCGTTTTCTGCTGTTTCTGGCGCGGATACACCAGAAAAAGGGCTGCGACTTGCTCCTCCAGGCATTCTCGAGGACGGCAGCCCTGGTTCCGGAAATGGATCTGGTGATCGCCGGTCCCGACCAGGAGGAAATGCAGGGGAAACTACAGCGCCGGGCCGAAAAGCTTGGCATTGGGGGCAGGGTGCATTGGCCCGGGCTCATCGGCGGCGATCTGAAATGGGGTGCAATCCGGGCCTCGGAGGCCTTTGTCCTTCCCTCTCACCAGGAGAACTTCGGCATCGCGGTGGTCGAGTCCCTTGCCGCCGGGCGTCCGGTGCTGATCAGCAATCAAGTGAATATCTGGCAGGCGATCGAGGTCGACGGGGTGGGCCTGGTCGATGACGACACGCTGGACGGCACGGAGCGGCTGCTGCGCCGCTGGTTCGAGTTGCCCGCAGCCGAACGCGATGCCATGGGCGCGCGCGCGCGGGGGAGTTTCCTCGCGCGCTTTGCCATGAATCGGGCGGCGGTGGCCATCAACCGGACATTCATTTCTGCCGGGCAGGGATTGTAGAGACGGTGAACCGCCAGCGCGCAGCGTGTGCCTGCGGCTTGTTTTGGCATGGAGTCTTCCCGGTTGCACATTTGAGATTGTACGGCCTCGCCTCCGCCATGGCGGAATGCGAAGGATGAGCCGGGTTGAGCCCGGAGAAAAGCGCGAGGTTGACGCGGTGACGGCAACACGAACTGGTTCGAAGCAGATAGAGGTGCGTAAATGACCATTGATCCTAAGCCCGAGTCGCAAGCCGGCCAGATTGCTCGTGCCCGGGCGACGATCGTTCCCTCCGAGGAGCGGCTCTCCCTGATGGATGTCTGGCGGGTTCTGATGAAGCGCAGCTTCGTCATCCTGACGGTGACAGTCCTCAGCCTGGCGGCGGCAGCTATTTACTCGTTCCGGACCAGGCCGGTCTATGAGAGCGTCTCGCGCATTGAGATCAAGCCCAACGCGACTCCTAACGTCGGTCTGCAGGGTTTGATCGAAGAAGGGCGCAGCGAAGAGTCCGGTTCTGCCTTGCAGACCGAGATCCTTGTGCTGCAGAGCAACTCGGTGATGCTGCAAACTGCGGAGAGCCTTAATCTGCTGGATAGATTGAGAGCTGCCAATCTGCAAAAAGGCAATGCCGGCGCTGCCCCTCCAACAGGCGAGATGACATCGGGGGAGCGCGTGGCCCTGATCGGGCTGATCAAGAGCGGATTGCATGTCCAGATCGTGTCGGGGACGCAGATGGTGGACATTCGCTACCGAAGCAACGATCCGAAGTTGGCCCCCGAGGTGGTGAACAAGCTGGTGGATACCTATATCGACGAGGATCTTCGCTCGAAGTTCGATCGCACCATGCATGTGTCGGTCTGGCTGCAGAAGCAACTCGAGGACTTGAAGCAGGCAGCGGGGGATGCACAGCGGCAGCTCGCGGACTATCAGAAGCAACACAACATCGTGGGCACGGACGAGACCTCGAATCTCACCATGCAAAACCTGGCGCAGACCAGTTCGGACCTGGAGAGCGCCGAGGCAGACCGGATCATGAAGGAAGCGCGGATGCGCGATTTTCAATCCCAGGATCCGGACATGGTGGCGTTGATGGGCGACGATCCCCAGCTGGGAGCTCTCCGCAACCAGCTCGCCAGCCTGCAGACCGAGCGCGCGCAACTTGCTTCAAAGTTTGGCGAACACCATCCGCGCATGCAGGAGCTGAATGCGCAGATCGACAAGGTTCAAGCCAGCATCAAGAGGGAAGTCGCCCTGGCCAGGCGCCAGGTGCGCGATGAATACATAGGCTCGCATCGCTTGGAAACGGTACTGCAGAAGCGCCTGGAGGCACAGAAGGAAGAGGCTTACCGCCTGAATGAAGACGAGGCCCAATATGCAATTCTCCGCCACGAAGCGGAGCTGAACCGCGATCTATACGACGCATTGCAGATGAGGCTGAAGGAAGCCAGCGTAACGGCGGGCCTGTCGGCGACCAACATCACGGTTGTGGATCGCGCCAGTGTCCCCATGGTTCCCATAGCGCCGAAGAAGACGTTGAGCCTGATTCTGGGACTGCTTGGGGGACTGCTTTGCGGCGTCGTTCTTGCCTTCACGATCGAATCGATTGACGACACGTTGCAGACCTCGGAAGAGGTCGAAAACGTCTCGATGCTGGCCTCGCTTGCGACCGTTCCGCACATATCGGCCGAGGGCGGAAAGCGTAGGCGGAGGGGAAGCGCGGAGCCCGAGCCCGGCGTTTCCAGAATGCAGCAGTTGATTGCGCTGGACAATCCCAAATCGCATGCCGCCGAGGCTTATCGCGGGCTGCGCAGCTCTCTATTGCTTTCCTCTATCGACATCCCGCCGCGCGTCATCGTCATAACCAGCGCCTTTCCGGGCGAGGGCAAGACGACGACCGCGGTCAACACCGCCATTGCGTTCGCTCAGCGGGGTGAGCGCGTGCTGCTGGTCGACGCCGATCTTCGCCGCGGCAGCCTTGACCGGGTCTTCAACCTGGACGATAGAAGCTCTGGATTGTCCACGGTGCTCACGCAGCCGGCAGGGCACAGGAGTGCGGCCAATCCACTGCCCGAACTGCCCACTCTGTCGGTGCTGGCGACTGGACCGCGACCTCCCAATCCGGCCGAGATGCTCTCTTCCAACAGGATGGAGGAGCAGTTGCGACAGTGGGCACTGGAGTTCGACCGGGTAATCGTCGATACGGCGCCAGTGCTTGCGGTAAGCGACACGCAGGCGTTGGCGGCGCTTGCCGATACGGTCATCCTGGTTGCCCGCGCGGGCATGACTCGCAAGCGCGCATTGGTTCGCGCCCGCGATTTGCTGTGGCGGATCAATGCCCCCATCGCCGGCGTAGTGGTGAACGATGTGGACATGCGGCTTGAGAATTTCTACACCTATCGCTACGGCATGTACGGCTACAACTACGGGCAGGGCTATCGAAATCCCCGTAGCGGCTCGGATATCGCCTATGGACATGAGGATGAGGAAAAGGGTGAGTAATATGGCGAAGACAGTCGTATTTGCGGCGGCCATTGCGGCCTTCTTTTTGGTGCAGCCGAATGCCGGCGCCGCCCAGCAATCCGGCGCATCCACGCAGGATTCGGCGCCGCCGCTTAAGATCGGTTCTGGCGATCTGATTGAAGTCAGCGTGTATGACAGCCCGGATCTCTCTGCCCACTTTCGGGTAGATGAAAAGGGCAATATCGCTGTTCCGCTGCTGGGCTTGGTGCATGTGGAGGGAGAGACCGCGCTGGAGGCAGGAGCATCGATCGAGAAGCGCTACGTGGATGCCGATATCTTGAAGCCCTCCAGCGCGGGCGTCACCGTCTTCATTACGGAGTATGCGTCGCAGGGAATTACCGTCGCCGGAGAGGTAAGGACCGCCGGTCTGGTGCCCGCACTGGGAGTTCGCATGTTCAATGACGTGATGAACGCTGCCGGCGGCGTGACGCAACTGGCAGCCTCGAAGGCGATCATCACCCACCGTGGGGATCCCGACCATCCGATCGCGGTCGACTACAACCCCACGGCGCTCAACCCGGTGATACCGCAGATCCAGATCTTGCCAGGCGACACGATCGTGGTTCCCAGGGCCGGCATCGTGTATGTGCTGGGCAACGTCATGCACTCCGGCGGCTATCTCCTCGATGGCCGCCGAACCCTGTCGGTGGAGACGGTGATGGCGCTGGCCGGCGGCGGCGGCCACGCCGCGGCGTTGAGCCGAGTGCATATCGTGCGCACGCTCGACGACGGACGGAAAGAGGATATTGTGGTTGCCGTGGATCGAATCTACAAGGGCAGGGCTCCGGACGTGGCCCTGAAAGATGGAGATATCCTCTACGTTCCCACCAGCAATGCAAGGCTCGCTGCCGAGCAGGCCATATCTTCCGCCCTTAGCATCGGCACCAATATCGCAATCTACCGGACCGCGTACCAGTAGGTTTTGCATGGCGCGCCAAGCATAGCCGGTCTTTGCTTCGCACTCGGCCGCTTCCGTGACTACTTCAGTCGAGAAATCCAATCTGAAGTTGCGAATGCCGGCTCGTCATGCCGCTGGTTCGGCCCGCGGGTTTCGGGGCAGAGCCGGCTGCCGGCCCTGCAATCCTCGAATCTTCTTATGCCAACCGCGAACCGACTGCTGATTCAGATTGTCTCGCAGCTTCTGCCCGGGCGCTGCGGCGTCAGCGATCATGCCATCCTGCTGGCGCGCGAGTTGGAAGCGGCATTCGGAATCCGCTCGGCATTTGTCGTCTTGAATTCAACAGAGCCGTGCGCCCTGGCGTTTCCCCGGATCGATTGCGCGCCGTCTCAGTTGCTGGAGAGTTGCCTCCAGCTCAGCATGGGTCAGCCCTGCGCGATCCTCGTTCACTATAGCGGATACGGTTTCTCGGCGGATGGAGCGCCGTTTCCGCTGGCAGAGGCGATCGCCCGCGTGCGCGGAAGCGGACAGTTCCGCATCGGGACTTACTTCCATGAATTGTTTGCAACCGGAATGCCATGGAACTCCGCTTTCTGGTACACGCATCGCCAAAGGCAGGTGGTTCGCAGGCTGGCGAAGGAATGCGATCTGATTGCCACCAACTCGAGTATTCATATGGAGTGGCTGGAGCGCGAAGCGATCCAAGGCGGCTCCGCTTCTCGCCGCCTGCTGCCGATGTTCTCCAATGTCGGAGAGAGCCTGGAGGTTCCTCCCATCCGCGCCAGACGGCCGGTCATGGCGGTCTTTGGCCTTCCCGATACGCGGAGAAGAGCTTATGACCGGCTGTCTTCTCTGGGGGGCCTACTTCATAACCTTGGCATTCAGGAAATTGTGGATGCCGGCCCTAGGTTTCATGGCTCCCCGGAGTTGTGCGGAATTCCGGTAAGACAGATGGGAGCGCTTTCCGCGGCGGATCTTGCCGCCATCGTCTCGCAGTCGATCTTCGGATTTGCGCAGCATTCGCCCTCCTGTCTCGCCAAGTCCGGAGTCTTCGCGGGTTTTTGCGCGCATGGCGTCATTCCTGTCATTCCAAAGGCTTTCCCTGGAGAGGTGGATGGACTGCGAGACGGAGTCCATCTCATCAGTCCGGGGACGGCAAACTCCGTTTTGGCGGGCGGACTGGAGCGCTGTTCCGCCGCTGCATGGCAATGGTATGCCGGGCATCGGCTGCATGTTCATGCAGCCGCGTACACGCGATTGCTGGTTCAGCAGCCAGCCGCGGCTGAGACGGAGAGTTTCATGGGCGCCAGAGCGGCGGGCGCATAGGCTGGAGATGCATTCTGCTGAGGAAGCAAAGGCGGCGATGGAGACCTTGCGCGAGGAAAAGGCTGCGCGTGGCGCAAGCGGCAGGAGCGGCTGCAAGCCTGCCATCTTAATCTCTCATCCGACCGGCAATCAGAACGTGCGGAATGCCCTCCAAAGCCTCGTCGAGCACAATATGCTCGCCGAGTTCTGGACGACCGTCGCATGGAATCCGCAGTCGCAGTGGAATCGGCTGCTGCCGCCGGGGCTGCAACTCCAGTTGGGCCGGCGCGCCTTTGCGCAGGTGCCCGGAGGGCGCGTCAAGTGTGTTCCCTCAAGAGAAATTGTTCGATTGGGCCTCAGATACTTGCCGCTTGGCCGCCTTCTTTGCTTGCAAGAGCGCCCCTTCTCGGTCATCGGCATGTACCGTCACTTCGATGGCAGGGTGGCGCGGCGGCTCAGTGAAATAGCCGTTGACGCCGTGTACGCCTATGAAGGCGGAGCGCTTCAGACCTTCCGTCAGGCAAGACGCCATGGCATTGCCGCCTTGTACGAACTGACAAGCAGTTATTGGTACTGGGAACGCGACCTGCTGCGCAAAGAGCAACTGCGCAATCCGGAACTGGCATCCGTGCTTCCGAAGCTCTCCGATTCGGAGGACCACATGCGAGAGAAGGACGAAGAACTCGCTCTTGCCGACTTTATTGTCGTTGCCAGCCAGCATGTGCGCAGAACATTGGCTGGAGTGGTTCCGGAAGATAAGATACTGATCGTGCCGTATGGCGCACCGCCGGTCCGCTCCCGGCCTGTAGCCCCAGCCGAGCCTCGCCGCCCGCTGCGGGTTTTGTTTGCGGGCGCCCTTAGCCAGGGGAAAGGGATCGGTTACCTCTTGAAGGCCGTGGAGATGCTCGGATCGGATGTGGAACTCACCCTCATCGGAAGGCGGATCGCCCCCAACGATCTCGTCGACACGGCATGCAGACGCTGGCGGTGGTTCGAGACTCTTCCGCACGAACGGGTCATGGAGATCATGATCGAGTCGGACGTGCTGGTGCTTCCCTCCCTGGGTGAGGGTTTCGGCCTTGTGGTCACAGAGGCGCTGGCGTGCGGCCTCCCGGTCATTGTCACCCCCAACGTGGGCGCCAGCGACCTAGTCTGCGAGGGGCAGGAGGGCTTTGTGGTTCCCGTGAGCTCTGCCGAGGCCATTGCCGACCGGCTCAACCGGCTGAACTGGGATAGGAAATTGCTGACGCGCATGTCGCGCAACGCCCAGTCAACCGCGGCAAGGCATTCCTGGGAAGTCTATCGCGAAGCCTGGGCGACAACGGTGAAAGCGGCCACATCGCAATGATACGATCGGCACAATCAAACCGCGTAACTCCCCGGATGCCCTTGCTGAAGAAGCTCTTCTGGCTGTATTTCCTGCTTCTGATGTTTGAAGGCGCGTTGCGCAAATGGGTGCTGCCGCAGTATTCCGCGCCCCTGCTGCTGATTCGCGACCCGGTCGCATTGCTCATCATCTGGGAGGCTTATCGCACTCGCAGGTGGCCAAAGCGATGGTCCTCTGTCGTTGGGATTCTCACCGCCGGGATTCTAGTCCTGTGCTTCATCCAGTTGATCGCTGGCGGGAGTCCATGGTTCGTCGCGCTGTATGGATTGCGTTCCTACCTGCTCCCCTTTCCGGTGGCGTTCATCATGGGCGAGAATCTCGACAGTGAGGATTTGCGCAAATTCGGCCTCTGCACGCTTTGGCTTCTCTTTCCACTGACGGCTCTTGCGGTAGCGCAATACTATGCACCAGCCAATTCGATTCTGAACAAAGGCGCATTTCTGGGGACCGAACAGCTTGGTTATAGCGGCGGGCATGTCAGAGCTTCTGCCACCTTTAGCTACGTCATGGGTCCGATGTTCTTCGTGCCCATGGCCGCGGCATTTATCTTCTATGGCATCGCAGACGGCAAGTTCGCGAAAAGGTGGTTTTTGTTCGCGGCATCGAGCGCGCTCCTTATCGCGGTTCCGGTCACGGGAAGCCGCACGCTGGCGCTTCTCTTGCTGGGTGTGTTGGCCTGCGTGGTCGTCGCCGCAATGTTTGGCGTGTCCCAGCTTGCGTCCGCGTTGAAGGTTGGCTTGGCGCTGATCGCAGTGGCCGCATTGGTTTCTCAGTTGCCCGTTGTTTCCGAAT
>JBEKDH010000003.1:0-53829 GCA_050014455.1 Occallatibacter sp. | reverse complement strand
TGACGTCATAGAGCCCCACAGGGATGCCATCGAAGACGAACCGCCCTTCAAGGTTAGTGCTGAGAGTCTTTCTGAATCCGGAGACACCGTTTCTAACTTCAACCTTAGCGCCCTCGACGACCGCTCCAGAAGGATCTTTCAGCACTCCGGCGATTCGGCCGGCGGCAATGGGCGTTTCGGCCGCAGTGGGATTCTGTTGGGCATGGATCGAGTGCGTCTGCCAGCAAAGACAGACGGCTGGCAGCAGCGCCAGCAACAGCTTGGTTTTCATGGAACTCTCCTCTTGCTTCAAGAAGACGTGGAGTGTCAGAACGGAATTGGCAACACCGGTTCCATCCGCATAGCACTACAGTTTTTCAGGCGAGAGGAGCGGGAGGGCCGCGCTTGGGATGGCTGCGCAGGAATGAAATGTCGCGGAGGGCGTCAGTCCGCAAAGCGAGGACAGAGTGACGCGGGGCCTGGGCGCAGAACCGGCTTCCTGCTTCCGGCTTGAAGACCGGAGAATGAACGGCGCAGGTGGCTGCCGGAGGGCAGGGGCACTTCTCCGAGACGGAGGTAAAGCCCTTCTGGTCGCTGCTGAACTGCTCCATCCCGCGCATCATGCAGCGATGCTTGCCGTTCCTGCGGCAGCATGGGGGCAGATTCGCGTCGGCGCCGGGGCCAAAGATGGGCGCGATCAGCGTGAAGCAGAAGATCACAGTCAGCGCAAGTGCGATCGTGCGGCGCATGGGCAAGGGATAGTATAGCTTGTGGCAAGGAGACGCCTAAGCCGGCCTCTTGCTTTCGACACGCCTCGCAGAGCGGGCAGTCGAGGTTGCAGGGACTTGAGTACTGGTGCGGTCCCCAAGTTGACGACAATCCCCTCAGTGCTGCGAATCCGGGGCAATTGACTCGGCTTGGAGGACTTCCAGCGCAGGGCCAAAAAGGTGCTCATACCCGTCTTTCATTAGCAATTGCTTTGATTGGTTGATCCGCCTCAAGGTTTCAGGCTTGAGAGCCCAGCGCCGGAGTTCTTTCGACTGCTCGGGAAGATTCTTCCAAGAACCGAAACTCAAAACCTGACCATCCGAGAGGTCCGAGCCATACATCGTTACGAACTGGAGCAGATGTTGATCGGCTTCCTGCGCGGCGGTTTCATCCCAAATTGTTAGGTAACTCGCCAGGCGGTCTCCCGTGCTCGCCAGGGAGGCCAACAGCGTCTCTATCTCGCCAAATGCCGGAAGAGATTGCTCAATTGGGTACGCACGCAGACCCGAGCGCCATAGAGCCCTCAGATAGCCTCGAACAGCCGTGATCTCTCCTTCATCCCAAGTCAACCATTTTCCATAGCGTAGTTTTCCGAAGAGAATCTCGGGATTATACGCATATGGTTCTTGGGCAATCCCCTCGAGCAGGCGTGGAAGAAAGTACTTGAAGTCGTCGACAGAACCCTGTGTCGTCATGGCGCTAAAGGTGTAGTTGCCGAGGCGTTCGAATCGAAGGTCAGCCAAGGGGGCGGCGAGGAGTGGCAAGACCTCCTCGGGTTTCGTACAGCCGCAAGGGCAATACTCGATCATCGATGGGCGTGGATGCCGACCAAAGATCCTGTAAAGCTCTTGCATTGCTGATCGGAGTTGATCAAGGTCATTCATTTCGAGCCAGCTTTCCAAACAAGTGTATAAGATTCCATCTCACTCAAATAGTGGCTTGTGCAAGCCCCACCTGGGTCACCGGCCAACAGGAAGCTGCACTGCAACCAAAAGTTACCCGCCAGCATCTGCTCCGAAGAATTCCTCCACATCCGTAATCGCCGCTGTCACGCGGTAGGGCGGCAGGCTGGCGAGGAAGGTTTGGCCGTATCGTTTTTGGGTGATGCGGTTGTCTAGCAGGACCAGCACGCCGCGGTCTTCGAGCGAGCGGATCAGGCGGCCGAAGCCTTGCTTGAGGGTGAGGACCGCGGCCGGAACCTGGTAGTCGTTGAAGGGCTTGCCGCCGGCCTCCTCGATGGCCTTCATGCGCGCCGAAACCACTGGATCGCTGGGCACGGCGAAGGGCAGCCGGTCGATGATGACGCAACTGAGCGCCTCGCCCTGCACGTCCACGCCCTGCCAGAAGCTTGCGGTGCCAAAGAGAACCGCGTTGGGGGTCGAGCGGAACTCCTCCAGCAGCGCCTTGCGCGGCGCCGTTCCGTGCAGCAGGATGGGAAAGTCGAGCACCGGCAGCAGGCGCTCGTAGAGGTCGCGCATCTGGCTGTAACTGGTAAACAGGCAGAAGGCACGCCCGCGGGTGATTTCGAGCACGCGCCGGATGCAGCGCGCGGCAGCCTCGGGAAACTCGGGGTCGCGGGGATCGGGCATCTCCGGCGGCAGGTAGAGCAGCGCCTGCTCGCCATACTTGAAGTGCGACGGCACCACCAGCTCGCGCGCCTCCGCAAGGCCCAGCCGCTTGCGCATGTGCTCAAAGCCGCCCTGCACGGTGAGCGTGGCCGAGGTGAGCACCACGGTCGGAATTTGGTCGAAGACCAGCTCGGAGAGCAGCGCGGAGACGTCGATGGGCGTGGCCTGGAGAAAAGTCGTCCGCGAACCACTGCGTGCCGAGGTAAAACGTCCCTCAGGGGCTAAAGCCCGGCCTGATTTGCGGTCGTTTTCGGCACGACTGAAGTCGTGCCCTTTCAAAGCACCGCCTCTTTCCGCGGTCTGCGGGCCGACGCGCCGCTCCATCCAATAGACCATGTTGCTCTGGTTCGATTCGAGCAGAAACTCAAGCTCCGAGCGCAGGCGGGCGACGCGCTTCCTCAGCCCCGGCGCCTCGTCGATGCCAGTCAGCGCCTCCATCTCGGCTTCAAGGCGGCGCAGCGTGGTGCGCACAGCCAGATAAAGTTCGCCTGAGGTTTCAAGGAACTCCTCGCGGCCGGTGAAGGGCTGGCGGCCGTCGCCATCGATGGGCAAGCCGGCAAAGAACAACCGGGCGCGCTCGCGGAGCTGCTGCGTGACGGCGGGCAGGTTCTGCGCACCCTCTTTGCCGCGCAGCAGGGCGTCGGTATCGCGCGCCAGCTCTTCAAAGCGCAGGTTGCTCACCGAGAGGCCGAAGTAGCTTGAGGCTACCTCTTCCAACTCGTGGGCCTCGTCGAAGACCACCGCGGCGGCCTCGGGCAGGATTCCCGCATCGGGCGCGCCCGCGGCCTCCTGCTTGACGCTCAAGTCGGCGAAGAAGAGATGGTGATTGACGATGATAATGTCCGATTCGAGCGCCTTGCGCCGCATCTCGGTAATGAAGCAGCGGCCGTAATCCGGACACGTCGCCCCCAGGCAGGCCTCGGTCCGAGCATCCAGCTTGTTCCACAGCGCGCTCGACTCAGGCATGCCGGAAAGTTCCGCCCGGTCGCCAGTCTCGGTCGTCTGCTCCCACTCGGCGATCTGCCGGTACTGGTCGATCTCTTCCAGTCCGGAGAGAATCGGCTGGTTGCGCAGCGCGGTGAGCTTGTGGCGGCAAAGATAGTTGGCGCGGCCCTTCATGTAGCAGACGCGCAGCTCGCCGAGCAGCGTTTCCAGGAAGGGAATATCGCGAAAGTAGAGCTGATCCTGGAGGGCCTTGGTGCCGGTGGAAACGATGACTCGCTGGCCGGTGCGCAGGGCGGGGAGCAGGTAGGCCAGCGTCTTGCCGGTTCCGGTGCCTGCCTCGACAATCAGATGGCGGCGTTCTTCAAGAGCCCGCTCGACGGCCTTGGCCATTTCCAACTGGCCGGACCGGTACTCAAAAGGCAGCGAGGAGCGCGCCAGAATGCCGCCGGGCGCAAAAAACTCATGCAGGGTGGGCAAGGCGCGGGTTGGGTTGTCGGTGGACGGCATCGAGACTGGGCGCTCACTCCATCATAGTGAGCGCGGCTCACCGATCACTGCGCGGCATGGGTCCGCGGCGACCCACAGGTCCGGGCTTCTGCATCTGCCGCGGGCGCGCTACGGCTTCCCGTTCTGGCCCTGGGTATAGCGTGAGTCCATCCACCGGCCGACCATGAAGGACTCTTCTGGAGTGGATGCGCCTGTGATCTCGCTGGCGCTTTTCAGCAGTTTCTTGCGGACAGCGGCGGCGCGTTGAGCGGCGAAGGCTTTCTCGGCGGCGGCGGAGTAGGGATTGACCGCATTGGAATTCATCTGGTTGCGTTGTATGTGCATCGTCACATCCTCGATGACCACTGTGCAGTTGGCTGGCCTGAATCGCGCGGTGTAGATGGGAGAAATCAAATGGTTGGGACGCGCCACCGTCTCCCCCGTTTGACTTCCCCAAGTGGACTAAGCATACTTAGTCCATGGCCTACACTGTCCATCAGGCAAAGACTCACCTCTCGCGGCTGCTGAAGGAGGCCGAAGCGGGCGAGGAAGTCGTGGTCATGCGCGGCAAGAAGCCGGTGGCCAAGATAGTGCCGATCCAGCCAGCCGCACCCAGGCAGCGAACGCCTGGCGGCTTCGAAGGCTTGATCCAGGCCGACGACAGCGTCTTCGATCCGCTAACAGATGCGGAGTTGGTCGAATACGGTTTCGGATTCATGTTGGAAGGAAAACTTGTCAAGCCTCCGGATGCCGCGGATTCCCCTCTTCGTGAACGGGCGGGATGAAGTATCTTCTCGATACACATACGTACTTGTGGTACCGCATCTCGCCCAATGCGTTGCCGGAGGCGGTACTCGGCCTTTTGACAAACGGGTCGAATGAGATTGTGATTTCAATCGCGACACCTTGGGAGCTGGCCATCAAGACGGGAATTGGAAAGCTGAACGCCGCCGGGCTGCTCATGGACTTTGAGAGCCGAGAGACGACAGCAGGGTTTGTCTTTGCCGGAATCACTTCATCGCAGGCGATTCGTTCGGGTTTGTTGCCCCTTCACCACCGCGATCCCTTCGACCGGCTGCTGGCCGCACAGGCCCTGGACTTGCGCATTCCACTGGTTAGCCGCGACCGGGTCTTCGATCTGTACGGCGTAAGGCGGATTTGGGCTTGATTTGGCTCAAGCGGACCTGAAGCACGTCTGGGATTGACTTGCCCCATCTACCCCCGGAGGCAAACCTCGACTGGAGACAAGTTTTGGGGAAGTATCGCAGATCGGTGGTACCCGGCACGCCCGGCGCGGGTGGGTTGCCGCTTGTGGCCATTGTGGGCCGGCCCAACGTGGGCAAGTCCACGCTCTTCAACCGGCTCACCCGGAGCCGGCGATCGATTGTCGGCGACGAGCCGGGCATTACGCGCGACCGCATCTATGGCGAGTATGAGTGGGCTGGACGCCAGTTTCGCCTGGTCGACACCGGCGGCATGGTGCCCGACGACCCGGAGCTGATCCCCACCGAGATTTACGCCCAGGCCAAGGTGGCGCTGGCGCAAGCCGACGCGCTGGTGCTGGTGGTGGATGCGCGCACCGAACTGGCCAGCCCCGATTACGACCTGGTCAAGCTGCTGATCCGTGGCGGCAAGCCGGTCTTTCTGGCCGTGAACAAGGTGGAGGGCGAGGCCATGGCCTTTGCCGCGGAGAACTTCCGCCGCCTCGGTCTGCGCAACGTCTTCGCTATCAGTTCTGAGCACGGCCTGGGCATCGGCGACCTGCTGGATGCCATCTCCGATGCGATTCCGGAGGGTACTGAAGGCTCCGATAGCGAGGTTCATTCTCCCGAATCGACCGCCGACTCTCAAGCTGCCGAAGCCGCGGATTCCGGTCCCGGCCTTGTAACAGGGCACGACTTTAAGCCTGCCCTGAGCTTGCCGAAGGGTGCCGCAAATGCCGCAAAAACACTGCGGGCTTTAGCCCCTGAGGTATTCGCTTCAGGAGATTCGCCCGAGGTGTCCCGCAATCGCACGCACGGCGAATATGAGCAGCACGAGACCTCGGTGGCCATCATCGGGCGGCCCAACGTGGGCAAGTCCACGCTGCTGAATGCGCTGACGGGCACCTCGCGGGCCATCGTTTCGCCCCTCCCCGGCACCACGCGCGACGCAGTGGACGAGGTGGTCGAGTTCGAGGGCAGTCAGTTCCGCTTTGTGGATACGGCCGGCATCCGGCGCAAGGGCAAGACCCACCTGATGGCCGAAAAGATGAGCGTGGTGATGGCGCGGCGCCACCTGGAGGCCGCGGACGTGGCCCTGCTGGTGCTCGACGCCACGGATGGAGTGACGGCAGCCGACGCCACCATTGGCGGCTATGCCCACGAGAGCGGGCGCAGCGTGATCATTCTGGTGAACAAGTGGGACGCGGTGACCACGGGCCGCACCGATAACAAGCCGCCCGCCGATCGCGAGATATTCGAGAAGCAACTGCGCACGGTGCTCAAGTACCTGAGCTATGCGCCGGTGATCTTTCTCTCCGCGCTTGAGGGGACCGGCCTGGGCCGCGTCTTGCACGAGGTAAAGGCCGTGGCCGAAGAGCGGCGCAAGCGCGTTTCCACCGGGCAGATGAACCGCTTTCTGGAGCGCATCGACTTCCAGCGCGCGCCGGTGCCGATGGGCAAGCGGGTGCGCATCTTCTATATGACCCAGGCCGCCGTAGCCCCGCCCACCTTTGTGCTCTTCACCGACCGCGACATCAAGCTGCACTTCAGTTTCGAGCGCTTCCTCGAAAACCAGATTCGCGAGGCCTTCGGCTTCAAAGGAACGCCCATCTGGTTCAAGGTGCGGGCGCGGAATGCGGAGAAGAAGGAAGGTTAGGATTGCGGCAATGAGCAGCCAGGCCTGACTTCACGGCGATTCAATTCCTCGCCGGATAGAACAGGCTGTTGGCGCCAATCGAGAATTACTTTCGGATTGCCGGTCACTCCCGTGGAAACTCGCCGCATGCCTTTCCCTTGCCGATCTTGCAAGAGCCACTGTATACTTCCCTGCATCGCAGTTCCCCGATTCACCAATCCCCAGGAGGTAACCATGAATAACATTACCGTGCGTATCCCCGAGAATCTCAATCTGGAACAGAGCCAGCGCGTCCTGGCGTCGGTTCTCAACAAAGCCGGACATCCAACCTGCTATTCGGGCTTCAACATCAGCTTTGAAAACGCAGTCGATCCTGCCGAGACCATCCTGCTCGTCGAGCGGGGAAGCCAAAAGGTCATCGAGGTAGGCGGCTAAGACCAGAGACTCCACACATGACGTTTCAACCTCCCCGGCTTGGGCCGGGGATGATCTATCTGCGTCCACTTGACGGCTTGTTCCGATCGCATGCAGACCTGATCAGTGTGGCGGAGGTTGAGCCACAGACTCTGTGGACGAAAGGAACCGCGCCCGACTCGCTGCCGCGCGGCAGCCCGGGAGAGTTGCGTCATTTGCAGGCGCTGCCGCAGCGTCTTCTCATCCATGGTGTCGGCTGTCCGATAGGAGGATCGATCTGTGACCAGGAAGGCCAGATGCCGCATTTTCGCGCCTGGACGGAAGCATTGAATGCTCCTTGGACGAGCGAACATCTCAGCATTTTTCATGTTCGCGGCGCACGCGGCCGGCAGCCATGCGGCTTCCTCATGCCTCCCCTGCAGACCGAAGCCGGAGTGGAGCTTGCCGCGGTGAACATCAGGCGTCGCGCGGCCGTGGTGGGACTGCCATTTGCATTCGAAACGGGTGTCAATTACTTCTCTTCAAAACCCTTCGAAATGCCGGATGGAGAATTCTTTGCGGCAGTGGCCGAAACCGCGGACTGCGGCATCCTGCTGGACCTGACTAACCTGTGGGCCAACCATAAGAACGGCCGCGCGAAGATAAGCGATGTTATAGCGCGCTTGCCCCGCGAGCGGATATGGGAGGTGCATCTCGCAGGGTTGCAGTTTGCGCACGGTCACTGGCTCGATGCGCACTCGAACGGTATTGACGATGAGCTGGTTGAGATTGCTTCCGACGTGGTCGCCGATCTGCCAAATTTAGGTGCGATCATATTTGAAATCGCTCCTGATCGCCTTTCCGCATTTGGCGAAAGGGCTGTACTGCTGGAGATGGAAAAGGTCCATGGTCTGTGGGAAAGGTCTCGCACGGGATCGGCTGCGGCGGCAACGGAGTGGCCATCGTTTACGCAGCCTCCCGCACCCGCGCCTGAAGAATGGGAACGGCTGATTGCAAATCAAATGCTGCCAGCCGAAGACCAGCCGCCGGTGAATTCGGAACTACCGGATCTCCTGAAGTCAGACGAACGAGCCTTCTCGCTCTACCTGACGTTAGCGGCCTCGTTCCGCAGAGGCGCGGTTGCTGAACTGATGGAGAACACGACGAAATTGCTTTTGCTGGGCATGGGTGAGGTGAAGCTTCGCGAATTCATGGACATGTATGTTGCAGCAACACCCCCGGCGGCTTTCCCGACCGATGAAGCTCTCAATTTCAGACGGTTTCTCGAAGCAAGCCTGCCGGCGGTTCCAGGACTTGACGATCTATCGAAGTTCGAAGCGGCACTGATTGCAGCTGCTGCGGACGGCAGATCGATGCGGGTGGAACTTTCGAAAGATATCGACGCAATGCTGGGCGAAATCGCCATTGGAAGGTTGCCTGGACCCTCCACGGATCGTCCTGGTACCGTGCTCGAAATTGCAGTGGATCCTGTGCCAGTGATCCGGCCGGTTCAGTAATGCTCACCATTGATTCCACGAACGACAGGCGGAAGCTTTCGTGCGACGGTTGAGGGACAGAGACACCGAAGGCCTTACGGCTGCGGGGGATTTGGCTGGCTCGATGAGGACGGGCTCTCTGCCGGTTCGTTGAGTTTGGTGACATGCACACTGGCCTGGGTTTCGGGGACGGTGCCGTCGTTGACCTGGACCTCGGTTGGCTGGCCCTGGATGAGGATGCGCTGGACGGCCTTGCCGCGGGCGGGAACCAGCAGCCGCTGGGTGACCGAGGCCGAGGCGGAGCGCACGGTGACGGGAACTTCGGCCGCCGCGTAGCCGCTGTTGGCTACGTTGACGGCGACCAGCCAGTTGCCCGCCGAAGTGGCGCTGGGAAAGACGCCCTCGATGGTCAGATCGGGCAGGCCCTTGTCGGCATCGACCCAGTCGGCGAAGAACCAGGAGAGATCGCGGCGCGCCCCAGCATCTTCGAGGAGACGCTCGAAGGGGCTGCGGGCGGCTTCCTTGCCCAAACCCTGGCTCGCGCCCTGTGCGGGACCGTAGGCGCGGAGGGCGGCGGAGAGCGTGGGGTCGCCGGCCAGGTCGCGCAGCATCCACAGCACATAGGCGGCCTTGGTGCGGTAATAGACGGGCGAGATGGCGGCGGCGAGTGGCTGGCCGGGGCTCTGACCGGGACTTTCGGGCTCGGCCAGGGCGAGGGCGGCGCGCGAGGCCTCAAGCGTGCCCAGAGCCTGGTCGCGGCCCTGCTGTTTTTCAACCCACAGCGTGCCCATGAAGCCGGCCACGCCCTCGTTGAGCCATGCCGGCGGCGGCAAAGCCGGCGACTGGGGCGAAGTTGGCTGCTGGAGCCAGGCGTGGGTGAGCGCATGAACAAGAATGGCGTCGAGATGGTCCGGATTGTCCTGCGGGTTGGGTGACCGGATGGGCGCTACCAGCAGTGCGCCAGTTTCAAAGGGCGAGTCTTGCGGATCGGGCAGGTCGAGGAGGGTGAGCTGGGAGCGGGAACGCTGGCCGAGCCAGCCCTGCAGGAAGGGCGTGACCCTGGCCTCCGCGGCGGTCCACGATTGGGCGGCAGTGTCGTCTTCGGGGAGGGTCCAGGCGGTGAAATTTGCTCCTGGATGGGGGGTGCGGATGGCGACGAAGAGGCTGGGGGCCTCGAAGCCGAAGACCGCGCCGTCGAGGCTGGCCATGGCCACGCTTGCCACCTCCTGAGCCTCGTCGGAAGCGGCGGGTGATTCGGTAACTGCGAGCTTGGCGGGATGGCCGTTGATGAGAGCCACGGTGGGTGCCTGGCCGTGCGGAAACTCGACGGTAAGGCGAAGGTGGAAGCTCGCGCCGGCCAACCGCAGCTTGTGTTCGCCGATGGAGTCGAAGAGCCGCGCGCCGTCGCCGAGAAGGACGGGGACGCTGGAGACCGGGTACCAGACCACATTGCCAAAACCGCGCAGGCCGGTGAAGGGGACTCCGATCTGGTCCCAGTCCGAGGCCAGCGCCAGGTCTTCGGGGGTTCCAATGGCCAGCAGGCGTTGGGCGGAGGGGGCGATGAGGCCGGAGTAGGTGACGTCGACCGGAAGGCTGGCGCCGGGCGCGAGGGGCTGGGCCAGTGGAATGGCCGCCTCATGCAACTGGCCGGTGTGGTCGGCGTCGGAGTTGAGGGTGGCCACGGAAAAGACTTCGTCCTTGCCGGCGACGCGAATCCGCTCCCAGTCGAGCGACGAGGAGACTTGAAGGGGGATGCGGAGGAGCGGCGTCTTGCCATCGTTGCGGACGGTGACGAGCGCGCGGACGGCGATGTGCTGCTCGGCGGTGCGCAGGCGCACGTCCAGATCGAGCGCGGTGAAGGTCACGGCCTGCCGCTCGGCATCTACTACGGAAGGCTCCGCGGCGATTGGGATGGCGGGTTTGGCGGTGGCCGGAGCGGATTGGGTGGTGGTCTCGCCGTTCTCGTCGATGGAGCGGGAGAAGATGACCTGGCGATTGAATTGCGCATCCGGCGGGGCTGCCTGGGCGGCCGGTTCCGCATCCGGCGGTGAAGAAGCCGCAGTCTGCGCCACGCCGGGGGAGATCGCCACAAAAAGAAACGCCATTGCCGCAATCCCGGCAAATGAAAACTTCATGAACCCAAGCCTTTCTGTTTCCTTGGTTTGGACGCAGCTACGGCCTTGGAGAGAGCGGCGGCTGCCTGGCGGGCGGCGTTGCGGCGCTGGCGAAAGGCCTCGTAGAGGACGACGGCTCCGGCGGCCGAGACGTTGAGCGAGCTGACGCCGCCGGCCATGGGAATGCGGAGCAGGTGGTCGCAGCTGCGGCGGACGAGTTCGTGGAGGCCGGCGCCCTCGCGCCCGAGGACGATGACGCAGTCGCCGGTCAGGTCGAATTGGTCGTAGTCGGTTTGGCCGCGCTCATCGAGACCCACGATCCATAGATTCTGGCGCTTGAGCTCTTCCAGTGCGCGGACAAGGTTGACCACGCGGGCGATGCGCAGGTGCTCGGCCGCGCCCGCGCTGGCCTTCACGGCCACGGGACTCAAGGGGGCCGAGCGCCGTTCCGTCAGCACCACGCCATCCACGCCGGCGCCGTCGGCCACGCGCAGCAGCGCGCCCAGATTCTGCGGATCCTCGACGCCATCCAGAGCCAGCAGCAGGCGGGCCGCTCCGGCCTTGGCGCTGGCCGGGCCGGGCGCGAAAAGGTCTTCAATTGCAAGAAACTGCTGCGGGTGGACCATCGCCACCACGCCCTGATGCGCGGCGGTCTGGGCCAGCAGCGTCAACTGCTCCCTCTGCTCCGGCCGAATCGGGACACCAAATTGGCGGCAAAGAGCCACAAGGCGCTCCAGCCGGGCATCGTCGCGCTCGCGGGCCACCAGCACGTGGTCGAAGCGGCGCTTGCCGGCCTTGAGCGCCTCCTCCACCGGATGCACGCCGTAAAGAACTTCCATAATGGATAGTGTAGTTGCCATGGCGCATGGCAGGACAGCTTGTCGGGCGGTTCGGGCTTGCGGCCTTATAGCGAAACCAGGGTTGCCATATCCCGAAACCGCAGCGCTCAAGTCGACCGGCCAACAGGGAGCGGCGACCCTGCACAAGACTTATGAGGACACAGAAACCCTGGGTTCGCTCTAAAATCGCTAGAGGCGCGGGGTACTTCTTCCCTGCTCCAGGGGATTATGTCGCGCAACTTCTACATTCTGGCGGGAACGCTGGTGTTGCTCGCGCTGGTTTCGGCGGGGATGGCGCTGGCGCCATCGAGCTTGCAGCCTGGGCTGTCGGCCAACGGCTCGCTGTGGCAGACTGCGGCGATGTTTCTGCTCTTGTTTGGGTTGGCGTCGGCGCTGGTTGGCGTCCTGAGCCAGCTCTTCGAGCAGGTGGACCGGCGCGCCGAAGAGGCGAAACGGGCGGCACGGGGCAAGAGGCATGAGGGACGGAGGCCGTGAGGAATCCCCGCAAGGGCTCGTTCGGCGAAATCGGCAGGCCCTCAGCGGCTAGAGCCCGCCACTCTATAACAATCGAGTTCGGCACGGCTAAGGTCGTGCCCTGACACAGTCTGGTCCGGAAATTCTCTTTTCCGCACCCTGTATGGCCCCGCATCCGCCTTTCCATCTGGCGACGTGATCCGGGTAGCTACTGCTGCGCTGGCGGAGCCTGTTGCTGCGCCGCGGGCGCCTGCTCCAGCTCCGCATTGAGGTGGACCGTGCCCCCGGTGACGTTGAGCGTCTTGGTCCAGTCGGAGTAGCCCTTCTTCTTGACGGCAATTTGATGACTGCCTGGAGCGACATTGACCGTTGAGGGCGTATTGCCCACGAAGGCGCCGTCGATTTCGATGTCAGCGCCGGGCGGTGTGGACTCGACCGCGACTGAGATTTGGGCGGGGGCGGCCTGAGCCTCAGGCGCTTGTGCCGGCGCGGCAACTGGCGGTGGGGGCGCAAAGTTCGCCATATCGAGGTGCATGTCGCCCTCCACGAAGGCGGTGACCTCAGTGCCTTGTGGAATAGTTATGTCCTTGCCTTTAATGAAGAGAAACAGCGGCGCGGCGGGAAAGAAAACAACGGAGGTCGCTACCATCGCGCCAGTCATCGCTCCAATGTGCCCGCCGCCTTTGTTTTCCTGCGAGGCCCGCAGCGCGACTTTCTCATTGTCCTTGAGCCGGGCATAGCTGATGGCAACGTCGAGCCTGCCGCCGCGCCCCATGCTCTTCTTGGTTTGGGCGGCTGTCACGTTGGCGATTGCGGTTGCACCTTTAGGAAGGACAACCACTTGATCAACGCTGATGTCCTCCACAACCTCAAACGGGATCTCCTGCCCGACCTTTGCGTTCGCTGAAGAGATGGTCTGGCTGAGCCGCAGCTTCACGGGTGTGCCATCTAATAATGTGTGGGGCGGGGGCGGTGCCGACGGGGCGGCTTGCTGTGGAGCTGCAGGCGCCACAGGAGCGGGCTGGGGTTGCTGGGCGACGAGCAGCGGGCAGATTCCTAAGAGTACAACTGCGAGAGAGTTCTTGCGCATGCGGCTTCTCCTGAGCTTTCAGAACCATCCAGGGCTTCATTGGGGAGGCGCAAGAATCATCTACCCCAGCCGCGGGGATGCGCAAGCGATTTCTTCGCCGGAGCCGGCGGGAGGGCAGCCGCTACTTGACGGTCTTGGTCTGGCTGTCGGTCTTGATGGTGAATTCGCTGTCGGGTATGGCAAGATTGAGCTTGATGTCGAAGTAAAGGCATGTCCGGCTCTGGCCCTGGCCCTCGTCGAAGACCTGCTTGAGGCTAACCGCGCGCGCCGGGTCCACCCAGATGGTCACCTTGGGAAACATCTTGCGCACATCCGGGTCCTTGGCCAGCAGCTCCAGCTTCTCGGTGGGGATGGCGGTCTTGCCGTCGTTGAGGGACTCAGTGCCAAGATACTTGATCTCCCACTTGTCGGCCAGTTCCTTGCCGCCGGCGCCAAAGCCGAGCAGCAGATAGCTTTCGTACTTTGCGGCGTCGCGCACATGCACTTCGTCGGTGAGCTTCTCGTAGAGGGTGACTTTGCCGCCGGAGTAGAGGATGTCCTTGGGGACGGGCTTGTCCTTTCCTTCTCCGTTTGCCTCGGTGCGGATGTGCGCGGCCATCTGGAAGGATTTGCCGCTGCGCTTGTAGTAGACGGTTCCTTTCTGCGTGTCCTTGTCGTAGACCGGATCGGTTTGCACGGTAACGAACTCAAAGTCGGCGGAGGTGGAGTGGAAGCCGGCCGCGGCGGCGTCAAGGCGGCGCAGGACTGTGTTCAGGTCGTCTTGCGGGGCGGCATAGGCGCCGCGCGCCACAGCGATGACGAGCGCGATGGACGCGGCGAAGACCAGCTTGATTCCAAAACGCATGGGATTCCTTATTCTGTTGGACGCGCCAACGCGTAACACGAAGCACTAAAAAAGAATTAGTGCCGCGTCTTGGTGATTTCGTGCTGTCCCAGATCACCAAATGCAAGGGACCTGGGGCACCCGGCGGAGGAAGCAATAGAAACGAGTTACCGGTGAGCCCAAACCTTCCAGGCAAGATTTCCCTCGGCGTCGGTGACGGTTTCCCACTGCGTGACAAAGACGGCGTCGCCCGTGACCGGCTCGATGGCTTTGCGGAGCGCCTGCTTGACAACCTTGTCGGAGGCGCCGGCGGGCACGTTGGCATCGGAGGCCTGCACAGTGATGATGAGTCCATGACCGTCGTTGCCGATGACCTGGATGGAACGAGCGGGCCCGGTTTCGCTGGAGGGCTTGTCTCCGTAGCTCCAGCCGGGAATGTGCGGGGTGACGAAGATGAACAGCAGGATCAGCGTCACCATCACGTCGTAATGGAAGCAGCCGCGGGGATAGGTCCAGTAGAAATAACTCTTCAAAATCTGCCGGACGCTGCGCCGGGGTTGCGGAGCGGGTTGGCCGGAGTCTATGGATTGCATCGGGATTCCTTCACGATTCTGTCCAGGCCGCCCATGTACGGACGGAGGGCCTGCGGAATGAGCACTGAGCCGTCGAGTTGCTGGTAGTTCTCAAGGATCGCCAGCCAGGTGCGGCCGACGGCGAGGCCCGAGCCGTTGATGGTGTGGACAAACTCCGGCTTGGCCTTGACGCCTTGCGAGTTTGGCCGGTAGCGGATACTCGCGCGCCGGGCCTGGAAGGCGTCGAAGTTGGAGCAGGAGGAGATTTCGCGGTAGAGCTGCTGGCCGGGGAGCCAGACTTCCAGGTCGTAGGTCTTGGCCGAGGAGAAGCCGGTGTCGCCGGCGCAGAGCAGGACGCGGCGGTAGGGCAGGCCGAGAGCTTCGAGGACCTCCTCGGCGTCGCGGGTGAGGCGCTCGTGCTCGGCATCGGAGTCTTCGGGGCGGGTGAACTTGACCAGCTCGACCTTTTGGAACTGGTGCTGACGGATGATGCCGCGCGTGTCCTTGCCGGCGGCTCCAGCCTCGGCGCGAAAGCACGGGGTATAGGCGGTCAGAAGGATGGGGAGCCGGGCTTCGTCGAGAATCTCGTCGCGGTAGAGGTTGGTAACCGGGACCTCCGCCGTGGGGATGAGCCAGTGGTCATTGTCTTTGAACTCGCCCCTGGCGGCGGCCTCGGCATCGGTGTCGGAGCAGCGGAAAAGGTCCTCGGCAAACTTGGGCAAATTGCCCGTGCCGTAAAGCGACCTGGAGTTGACCATGAAGGGCGGCAGCACTTCGGTGTAGCCATGCTTCTGCGTATGCAGGTCGAGCATGAAGCCAATCAGCGCCCGCTCCAGGCGCGCCCCGGCGCCCATATAGACGGCGAAGCGCGCGCCGCTGATCTTGGCCGCGCGTTCGAGGTCGAGGATGCCGAGTTCTTCGCCGAGCTCCCAGTGCGGCTTGGGGGCGAAGTCGAAGGCGGGGATCTCGCCCCAGGTTTTGACGGTGAGGTTGTCGGCCTCCGATTTGCCAACCGGCACTTCGTCGCGGGTAAGGTTGGGAATGCGGGACAAAGAGAGGTGCAACTGCTCATCCAGCTGGGCCGCGGTCTGGTCAAGCTGGTCGAGCCTATCCTTGAGGGTGCGGGTTTCTTCCACCAGGGCAGCCGCGTTCAGGCCCAATTTCTTCAGAGCGCCAACCTGCTGGCTCAGTTCGTTGCGGCGGGCCTTGGCTTGCTCGGCCAGGGTGATGGCGTCGCGCCGGCTTTGATCGAGGGCGCGGAAATCGCCCAGCAGCGCGGCGGGATTAGCCCCGCGGGCGCGGAGTTTCCCTTCCACCAGTTCCAGGTTGGCGCGAACAAATCCGAGGTCGAGCATCGCTCTTTCAGTTTAACCGACGGGTTTGACGGAGGGTTCTCGGGATCCAGAACGGCGCCCAGTTCGCCTGCACTTTCGAGGGCTTCTCCGGGCGACCCGCGATGACGGCTCTCCAGCTTATAATCGTGACGATTCGCCGTTAACCGTGGAGAGAGCCAATGTTCAGCATTTGGTCCTTTCGTGGAAGAATTGGTCGAGGATTCTTCTGGGCCGAGTCAATATCGCTCCTTTTGTTGACTCTACTCGCCGAGTATCTGACAGGTCCTGTCGAATACGATTCGAGAGCCGGGACACACAGTCCTATCCTGCTATTTGTCCCGTATGTTGCCATATCTTGGCTCGGGCTTGCAGCGACAGTGAAGCGATGGCACGATCTCGATCACTCCGGCTGGATGACTCTGCTTAACTTTGCGGTGATTCCGATCCCGTTCACGTTCATCTATACATATTTCTTCAAGGGAACAAAAGGTCCTAACCGGTTCGGTGCCGATCGAGATTGAGGCGGGTCGAGCGTTCCGGCGATTAGAACGCAAAGCGGCAATCAGACAATTTCCCGAGAGGCGTACCGCAGCGGCCAAAGCCCCGCCGGTTTCGCGAGTTCATTGCTTTGAAAGACACGAACCGCGGGTCCTTCGACTCCCTCCGCTTCGCTTTGGTCGCTCAGGATGACAAATCTGATGATTGGGGTGGAGTGGGCGCCGGCCCCGCGTCGATCTGGTCCTGCCAGCCGGGGAGGCGCTGGTCGCCGGTGATGAGGCGCGCGCCGCGGGTGAAGGTGAAATAGGTCCAGATCCAGGCGGCAAAGACGGAAAGCCGGTTGCGGAAGCCGATGAGGAAGAAGATGTGGACGGTGAGCCATGTAACCCACGCGGGAAAGCCGCTCATGTGCGCCTTGAAAGGCCATTCGACCTTGGCTACGGCGTCCATGCGCCCGATGGTGGCCATATCGCCTTTGTCGAAGTAGCGGAAGCCCGGCCGCTCGGCTCCGGCGAGGTCGGCGGCAATCATTTTGGCGACGTGGTCCCCCATCTGCATGGCGGGCTGGGCGACGCCGGGAACCTGGCGGCCGTCCTGCTCGAGATGCGCCAAGTCGCCGAGGACGAATACCTCCGGAAGGTCCGGCGGATTGAGATGGGCGTCGACCAGGACGCAGCCGCGGCGATCGAGCGGCACGCCCAGCAGCTTTCCCAGAGGCGAGGCCTGGACGCCGGCGGCCCAGAGAGTGACCACTGCGTCCATTCGCTTGCCAGCGGCTTCGACCCAGCCGGGACCGATCCCAGTGACGTGGGTATTGGTATGAACCTCGACGCCAAGGCGGATGAGCGCGGCTTCGGCCTTGGCGGAAAGGTCGTCGGGGTAGGCGGCAAGGATGCGCGGCGATCCTTCAAGGAGGAGAACGCGGGATTTGGTGGGGTCGATGTGTCGGAAGTCGCGGCGCATATAAAACTGGGCGATGTCGCAGATGGCGCCGGCCAGCTCAACCCCTGTCGGCCCGCCGCCGATGACCACGAAGTTGAGCGCCGGGTGCAAGCCGTGCTCCACCATCTGGCGCTCGGCCAGTTCAAAAGCAAGCAGCACGCGGCGGCGGATTTCGAGGGCATCTTCGATGGTCTTGAGGCCGGGAGCAAGGGGCGCCCACTCATCCTTGCCAAAGTAGGAGTGCGTGGCGCCAGTGGCCAGGATCAGGTATTCGTACGGGAGCTGGGCGCCGGACGCGAGCGAGACCCGACAGGCGGAGACGTCGATGCCGGTGACCTCGTCCATCAGAACCTGGGTGTTGCGGTGCTTGCGCAGGATAGTGCGGATGGGCTGGGCAATGTCGGCCGGAGAGAGCACGGCCAGCGCCACCTGGTAGAGCAGCGGCTGAAAAGTGTGGTGGTTGCGGCGGTCTACCAGAGTGACGTCCACCGGCAGACGGGCCAGGCCGTTGGCGGCGTGAATTCCGGCAAAGCCGCCACCGACGATGACTACGCGGCGGCGGCGAGGGGGCGGTTCTTCGTTCTTTCGCGGTTCGGCGGGTTCGCCCAATTTGTGCGCCTCTCTGCATAAAGGATGCGGAAGGGCGGCATTCGGTGACAGGAGGTTGGGTTTCGTCTCCTCTCACTTCCGCGACAGAAAGGGCATGACGCCGGTTCTTCGACTTCGGCCGCCGCGGCGGTCTTGGCTCAGAATGGCGGCAAGGATGGGAGGCCCAACGGCTTCCGCAGACTGCGGAAGTCTCCCGATGCGTGTGCCGCCGGGTGGTCCAAATTGAGAAAAACGGCAATCTGCCACGCCGCTTGAGCCAAATGACGGGTAGAATCGTCTTTACAGTAGGCAGAGTTGCTCCCACCGGCTGCCTGCGCCGACTTTCGCTCCTCCGGCCGAGGCTTTCTCCTTGTCCGGATGGCTCAAGAGGCACGGAATCCCCTGGATGATGAAACCTAGACTCAGCTTGCCGCACCTCTGGCTCACCTTCGCCGCCGCCACTTTTGTTCTGCTGCCGGCGTTGCCTTTTCACGCCCAGAATGAGCCGGGAAGCACGCTCCCGGAGACCAAGATCCCCAGCGCCTCGCCTGCAAGCGGCGCTGGCCAAGCCTCTCCGGCCAAACCCTTTTCAGCTGTGGTTGCCGCGCCGGCCGAATCCGCCGCTAAGCCAGCCGACCGCGCCCAGGCCTACTATCACCTGGGGCTGGCCGACATCTATGAAGAAGACGCCGCCGAACTGGGCCGTCCGGAGCTGGTGACGCAGGCCATCGAGGAGTACAAGCTGGCGCTGAACGCCGACCCAGGCTCCGTGCAGTTGAACGACGCGTTGGCGGATCTGTACATCCGCAGCGGCCACACGCGCGAAGCCGAAGTCACGGCCCGAAGGCTCCTCAAGAGCGTTCCGGGCGACATTGAGGCGCACCGGGTGTTGGGGAAGATCTATCTGCGCCAGTTGAGCGACGCCTCCAACGCAGTGTCTTCGGCATCGCCTCCCGGCAATGTGCTGGACCAGGCCATCGCCGAGTTTGAGAAGATCGTCGCGCTCCTGCCCAAGAGCGTTGAGGACCGCATGGTGCTGGGCCAGCTTTACACCGTCAAACACGATGGAAAGAAGGCCGAGGAAGAGTTCAAGACCGCGCAGTCCCTCGAGCCTGACTCGGAGGAGGTGGTTCTGAACCTGGCCCGCCTCTATGCCGAGAACGGAGATATCGCTCATGCAGCCAAGATCGTTGAGGCGGTTCCGGCGGCCGACCGCAGCCCAAAGATGGAGTTTGCCCTGGGCGCGGCCTATGACCAGTTGAAGCAGCCCGCTGAGGCCATCGCCGCCTATCGGCGCGCGGTAGAACTGGACCCGGAAGATGCGCGCTCGCTGGACGCCCTGGCCCAGGCGCTGCTCAAGGACAACCAGCTCGACGAGGCGCTGAAACAGTTCACGGAGCTTACCAAGGCCGATCCCGAGAACACGGAGGCTCTGGTCCGGATTGGAGAAATCCAGCGCCGACAGGGCAAGTATGAGGATGCGCTGGCCACCATCCGCAAGGCACGGAAGCAGGATTCAACTTCGCTTGAAGCGGCCTATCAGGAGGGGCTCTTGCTAGACGTGCTGGCCCGCTACGATGAGGCTGCGCAGGTGTATGAGAAGATGCTGGAACAACCGCCCCTCTCCCGCGCCAACGGCGCCTACACTGACGAGGAGAAGAATAACCGCAGCATCTTCCTAGAGCGGCTGGGGGCTGTCTATCAGGAGGAGAACAAGACCGATCAGGCAATCGCCGCTTTCCAGAAGATGATCGAGATCGGCGGCGAGGCGGCCGCGCGCGGATACCAGGGCGAGGTGGACGCCTACCGCGACGCCAAGCTTTACGACAAGGCCATCGAAGTTTCCCGCAAGGCGGTCGAGGCCGATCCCAAGAGCCGGGAGTTCAAGTTGATGCTTGCCGCCGAACTGGCCGACCAGGGCAAGGCCGATGAGGGGCTGGGCATGGCCAGGGGGTTGCTGGACAACAGCGAAAACGACCGCGCGGTCTGGCTGGCGCTGGGCCAGATGAACATACGTTTGCGCCGCTGGAAAGATGCCGACGATGCCTTCAACAAGGCCGGCAATCTGACCACGAAGAAGGAAGACCGCATCTACCTGCTCTTCCTCAGGGGCGAGTGGGCCGAGCGGCAGAAGCACTATGAGTCGGCCGAGCAATTCTTCCGCCAGGTGCTGGAGCAGGATCCAGCGAACGCCATGACCCTGAACTACCTGGGCTATATGCTGGCCGACAGGGGCACGCGGCTGCCCGAGGCGCTGACGCTGATTCGCAAGGCCGTGGAGATGGAGCCTATGAACGGGGCCTACCTGGATTCGCTGGGCTGGGTCTACTTCAAGATGGGCGAGTACGAGCTGGCGGAGGAGAACTTGCGCCAGGCGGTTGAACGCGATCGCACCGACCCGACCGTCCACGACCACCTGGGCGAGTTGTACGCCAAGACCGGCCGCATTCGGCTGGCCGCCGCGCAGTGGGAACTGTCTCTGGCGGAGTACGCCAAGTCCGCCTCGGCGGACGTAGACCCGGCCGATGTGGCCAAGGTGCAGCGCAAGCTGGAAAACGCCCGTGTGAAGCTGGCCAAGCAGGAAAGCGCCATCGGACAGCCCAAACCGGAATAGGCTGCGGACCTGGCTTGCCGGAACGCTGTCCCGATCCTTTACGATGGAGCCGGCGATGGTTCTTCACTTCTTGATTCAGGGCCGCGTGCAGGGTGTGGGCTTCCGCTGGTATGTGCACCGCGAGGCTAGCCAGCTCGACCTGCGCGGATGGGTGCGCAATACCGAGGATGGCGATGTCGAGGTGGTTGCATCCGGCGAACCGGCCGAGCTGGCCGAACTGCGAGCCAGCCTGCGCCGTGGACCGCGCGGCAGCCGCGTCGATCGCCTGGTGGAGCACTACCTGGACGAGAGCGAGGCTGAGGACTTGAGTTCGTTCCAGATTGAGGGAGCGTGGTAGCGCGGGGATCGGGGGACGAGCATTCGCCCTGGATCGCAAGCTTTAGAGAAGAATTCCTTAGTCCGGTGGACATCTAGCCCGGCATCTTGACCACTACTCATCCGTATTTCCCTCTCAGTTGGCTTTGGTTGGCTGCTTCAGCACAGCAACCGCGGCTCGGCCGGGAGAGCCGCCGTCTCGCCTGAGATGATAGGGTATTTCTGACGGCCCCGATGCACCGACGCACGCGCAGAACGCTCTGGATAGTGGCCGCGGTCCTGGTTCTTCTGGCCGTGGCCGTCTTTTTGCGTTCCAAGGCCCCGCCTGAGGCCGCGCGGCTGCTCCCGGAGTCCGACGGCATTATCTACGTCAACCTCAAACCCTTCCGCGGCTTCCTGCGCAAGGACCTGAAGCCGCCGCAGCGCGTCCCCGAGTACCAGCAGTTTGTGGACGCGACCGGCATCGACTGGGAGCAGGATCTGGACCAGGCGGCCATCGCCCTGAACCGCATGAACGACCCCAACGGCCCCAACGGCCCCGTCGCCTACTCCATGGTGCTGGTGGGCAAGCTCACCGGCCAGCGGCTCAACGCCTGGCTGGATGCCCACGCCGCCAGCCGCGAGAGCTACGCCGGCCACACCGTCTACTCCATCCCCTCCGAGGGCCGCACGGTGCGGATTGCGCAGATCGGCTACGACATGCTGGCTGTCTCCAACGCCCCCACCACCGAACAGATTCACTCCATGCTCGACCGCCATCGGGCCGCCGCCCTGCCCTTTGCGGGTTCCACGCTGCTTTCCCGGCACTACCACGACGTGCCGCTGCTCTCGCTGGCCTGGGGAGTCGGCCAGATCGGCTCACCCTTCAACGAGAGCGGCGCCATCCATATCTTTGGCACGGCGCTGCCGCTGGAATCCGATTCGACCTTTGTCGCCAGCGTCACGCCGGCCCTGTCGCTGGGCGGCGCGTTGAGCCTCAAGGTGGAGGAGATCGCCCCCGATGACGAGGCCGCCGCCAGCCAGGCCGCCGCCTTGGCCACGCTTGTCACAGTGGCGCGCGGATTCACCGCCCCACTGGGGCAAAACACCGCCAACAACGGGCTCAAGCAGTTGCTGAAAACCGCCGAGGTTACCGTCGAGAGGCGCAATCGCGTGGTGGTCAGGGCCACGCTCTCGCCTGCCATGCTCACCAGCCTTGCGCAGAGCGAAGATTCCAAGCCCGAAGCGCCACCGGAACCCGTTCCTGCCCCATCCAAGTAGGGAGTGGGGGCGCAAGCCGTTCCGGCAGCGCCTCCAGCATTGCCTCTGAGCGACCCGGAGATTGAAGGCGCTGCACCGCTCACCGCCACGCGCGCGGACGCCAGAATTTGCGAAGGCTCCAGAGATCGAAGCGGAAGGTGTAAAAGAACAGCACCGGACCGAGAATGAGACCTATCGGCAAGAGCCACCAGCCGAGCAGTTCATGGACGCCCGGCGCAGGTGGCCCGCCCGATTGAAAGCTCAGGCTCGAGGAAGTATCAGAGAACTGCCCGTATATCCCGGTGTTGTGGGGATTGATAAGCTTGAGCACGCCGAGGATGGAAAGCCATCCGCCGATGAGGTAGCCAACGACGGAAATCGTGAAAACGAGGAGTCCCACAATGCTCAGAGCCGCCCAGCGCAAGACGCTGCGCAGGAGGAACTTGGGCGAACGCGACATCCGCGCGCGCTCCAGCAACTCCTCGGTCCGGTAGCGGGCGGCCAGCTCTTCGGGAGTGCCCAGCGCGGCCAGCGTGGATGAAACGCTGTCGCCGGCGGCCTCGCCGGAGGTCTTGTCGAGGATATGCGCGCGGATCTCCGCCACGATGTCGTTGACATCCTCGTCCATCAGCTCGCGCAGTTGCTTGCGCAGAGCCGCCAAGTAGGCATCCACGGTCTTTTGCGATTCGGCAGAAAGGGTCATGGCTTTTCCTCCCCTGTTTGCTTGCTTTTTTCCCGGTCGAGCGGTGCAAGAAGGTTGTTCATGCTGGCGGAGAATCGGGCCCAGATGCCGCTCATCTCCATGGCTCGCTGCCGCCCGGCGGCGGTGAGCCGGTAGTATTTGCGCGGGTGCCCGGAGTCGGACTCGACCCATTCGGAATCGACCAGCCCCAGGGCTCGCAGCCGGTTGAGCAGCGGATAGGCGGTACCCTCGACGACGATCAGGTCCGAACTGCTCTCCAAATGGCGGAGAATCTCCAAACCGTAGAGCCGGCCTTCCCAGAGGGAGGCGAGGATCGCAAGCTCCAGGGAGCCCTTGCGGAGCTGGACCTCCCACTTCTCTGAACTCTCCGGATTTGGCGGCTGGGTTTCTTTCACAACAACATACTATGCACTACATGGTATGTTGTCAACAATTGTTTTTTGCCCGGATGCTCCGGCCGGATGCCGGTCCCCGATGTGGCTTTTTTCCGAGGACCGAAAATCCGGCCCCGGCGCATCCGGCCCGGTTCCGCATTCAGCTTGCCAGAGACTCCGCGACCGCCTCGGGATGGCGGGCAATCACGGTGAGATAGGCCCGCGCGGCGCGGTCTGGGCGGCGGCGGCCTTGCTCCCAGTCCTGCAAGGCGCGCGGATCGAGCGCAAAGCGCCGCGCAAACTCTTGAATGCGGATAGAAACAGGCGTAATGTATAGACTGAATCGTCTGTACGGACGTTATGGCGCGGTTTAGCTGGGATGAACGGAAGAATCGCGCCAACCGGCGCAAGCACGGCGTGAGTTTCGAGGCGGCGACGCGCGTCTTCCGCGACCGCTTTGTGATCTTCAACCAGGACCGCGAGGTCGAGGGAGAGGTGCGCTGGCAGGCGATTGGAAAGGCGAGCCCAAATACGAGCAAGGAGCTGTTGCTCCTGGTGGCGCACACTTATGAACAGGATGACGATGAAGAGAGAATCCGGATCATCTCAGCCCGCAAGGCGACCCCAGGCGAGTCGGAAGCCTACCATGCGCAGTTCCATGCGGGTGGTTGACGCCGGCGAGTTGGAGAAGGACTCGCGGCGCAAAGCGCGGGTGGATCGCGAGCTGGCCGCCCTGGCGACGGCGGAGGATCGGAAGATTGACCTCACCGATGCCCCAGAACTGCCCGCCGCCGGGTGGAAGAATGCGATACGCGGCATGGATGCATGGCTCAAGACCGTGCGCTCCGGCAATCTCTACCGGCCGGTTAAGCAGTCGGTCTCGATGCGCCTCGATGCCGACGTAGTCGCCTGGCTGAAACAATCCGGCCCCGGCTACCAGACCCGCGCCAACCAAATCCTGCGGGAGAAGATGCTCGCCAGTTCGCCGCGGTAGACTCGATGAGAAGATGGAGGCGCAAACGGCATGAAGGAACTCATCTTTGAAGTGACGCAAGAGGCGGACGGCGGCTTTGTGGCCGAGGCCATCGGCGAGAACATCTTCACGCAGGCCGATAGCTGGGAGGAATTGAAGGCGAACGCGCAGGAGGCGGTTCACGCCTACTATTTCGACTCGCCCGCTCCCGCGTCGATCCGCCTGCGCCTCGTCCGCGATGAAGTGCTGGCCGTGGCATGAAGCTGCCGCGCGATTTGAGCGGTGAGGAGCTAGTCAGGCGCCTCTGCCGCCGATGGGAGTACCGGCAGGTGCATCAGGTCGGCAGACCCATCATTCTTGAGACCGGTTCCCCCGGCCATCAGCGCATTGCCGTTCCAGCACATGACCCCCTTCGGGTTGGCACGCTGAATGCGATCCTGGCCGCGGTCGCAGCGCACAAGGGCGTGGCGAAAGAGGATGTTCTCAAAGGGGTATAACTCTGGCCCGGCTTGTGGAGGCGGGTTCTGAGGACGGGCTGAGGATTGAGGTTCGTGGTCTCCCAGGTCCGAGAAGCCGGACCTGGGGCACCCGGCGGCTTCAACGCGCAACCCCCGCCTCCTGATTACGAGGTGCCGCGATGGGGCCAGATAGATGGCGCACTAATTCGCGAGAGAAGGCCGCATACTCCTCTTCGTCGGCTTGTGATTGAACAATAAGTGCTGCCGCGTCCTGATCGACCACAGCCATTCGAGATAACACGAGCAACTTTTCGATCATCTTTGAACGGTGAGTTCGCAAATCTTGTCTATTAAGGCCGAAAAGATCAATGCTGATTCGTCCTCTCTCCGTTCTGTAGGAGACAGTTGCAACCCTGCTCTTGAGATCGAACAAGAAGGTTAAGTGCTCTTCCGGCGATTCTTCGCAGGGGTTTATCGGTGGCCCGCCCGCATTCTGCTCTGGAAAGCGACTTGCCTTATGCTCTGGGCCATTGCATTTGGCACAAGCTAGAAAGAGATTGTTCCAGTCGAAGGTAAGGCGTCTGAACTGCGCAAGTGATTTCGGCCGGAAGTGCTCAATATGCCCGTAATCTATATGGACAATCTTGCTCTCGCAATATGCGCATTTGCCATGAAACATATTGACGAGTGCTTCTTTGATGGCCCTATGCTTGTACTTGGACTCGGCCCTTCCTTCTTGGTCCCTAGTATTTGCCTTGAGAAGAGCTTCGGTCCAAGCCGCCTTCTTGCGCGCCAGGATCGTTGGTTCTGAGCCTCGCCACACTCTAATCATTTCAGATGTTTCCCCAAGTAGTCGTCGATCTTTGCTTCCAAAGATCCCGGGGCTGGAGGGCCCCCGAATGGGCGTGCCTCTTGAACGAATAACTGCAGTTGCCCAAAGTCCCTCCTTTCTTCCGGGCTTAGCCGGTTCTGCTTGGACAGCAGGCTGTCATATCGATCGATCTTCTCTTGAGTCTGCGGTGAATAGGGCGAGATTAGCCCGAAAGCTGGGCTTCGCAGAATATAATCGACGCTCAAGGCGGATATGTTCTTGACCTTCTCAACAATAGCCTTCCCCTCGGACATGGAGAACCTAAATGTCGCAGCTTTCTCGCCGGCTCCGGAGGCGATCAAAGGGCTATGAGTTGCGACTATAAACTGAAGGTTGGGAAACTGCGCTTGCAATAGCTGCGCAATGTCGCGCTGCCAGAGTGGATGAAGGTGTATGTCGAGCTCATCGATCAGCACGACGCCCTCCTCGTGCAAGGGATCTTTGGTCTCAGGGAATGACTGAATCAGTCTCCAAACGAGATCCCCAGAAAGCGCGAGCACGCTTCTGTACCCGTCACTTAAACTAATCGTTGGAACCTTCGACCCCTTTACGTCAAAAAGAATTCTCCCTTCAGGGGTGACGCGGTCGAAACGCATCCCGCCGGGCAGCAAGGCGTTAATTGCATTGATGCCCAAATCCATCTGGCGCTTTGCTTCCTTGTCTCCTCCATTGCCCTTGGCTATGCGGTAATCCAAATACACCATCCACTGTTCGAAGGCGGATAATGGCTCATCCTCGATAAACTGCGTGAAGAAATTTGTGTATCGCGCCTGTGGCTCTAAAGATGGAACAAGGATCTGGCTCTTCCTGGTTAGTCGTCTGAAAGCTCCATAGCCGACGGCGAACCAGCCTTTCCCTGTTGAGGTGAGGGCGTTTGTGCGCAGCCATGTTAGTGTCTTCTGCGGATTCTCGATGATGCCGGGCTCGGTGTAAACCTTGTTAAAAACGGTCAATTGCTTGCCCCCAACAAGGGAGAAGCTGTACGCAAATGACTTTCTAACTTTTTCTGCGCCAAACTGGCCAGGATCGTGTTCGGATTTATGCACCCTAACGCCGATTTTGCCTCTGACCGATTCATCTCGAAGCCAGCCGACCGGCCTCGGAAGGAGCTTCTGTGCGCCCTCGGGACCGGCGAGGAGCAATGCCAGGGATTGCAGGGCTGTGCTCTTGCCGCACCCATTTGGACCAAGCAAGGTAACCCACTTCGCCTCCCCGAGGTTTATTGTCTGGGCCTCAAAGCAGCGGACGTTCTCTATTGTCAAGCTGTCAACCAGCATTTACCCCTCCCGCTTCTCGAACCGAGGGCATTGATTCTTCATTCTACCCCCGGAGGGTGGGCGGAGCCTCGGAAATCCCGTTTTGCATCTACAGTGTGTGCCACAGGCCTCGCCTCCGAGACCTGCGGCTGGTGCACCGGTTTGGGACCCGAGGCCGGACTACGCCTTGGCCAGCACGCCGCCGGTGAGGTGCTCTTTGAGGATTTCGTGGGCGTGGGCTAGGAACTCGTCCAACGGAATCTTGCCGGCGTCAACGTCCGCGAGGATCGCCCGCTGGGCGGCGTACTCCTTGTTCACGATGCCGGCTTTGGATTGCAGCATCCGCCAGGCCTTGCGGCGCTCCACGCAGAACATGACTAACTGGCGGCTGATGGCGTAGAAGGTCGTCTTGCCGGCATCGTCGGCGACGGTGATGGTTACGCCGAAGTCGGGAATGAAGGCGCGGTGCGCGGGGTCGAGATAGCGGCGATAGACCACGTCCTGCTGGGTGATGCGGACCAGCATGTTATCGAGCGGAATGAGCTTGGCCGCGGCCTCGAGCTTGATCTTCTTCAGGTGGTTGCGGAAGCGGGCTTCGGTGGTGCACCAGTGTGCGACGGTATAGCGGCGCGTCTCGCCTGTGTTCTTGTCCTTGGTCTCGTACCAGTCGAGATCGATGGAGGGATTGCCCTTGAGATCGAGAGCCTCCTGATAGGTCTCGCCCAGGCGGGGATTGAAGACGAACTCGGGCGCGCCGCGGCTGTCGCGCACGCGCTGGGCCTGGAAGAGGGCCATATCGTCGGCCACGCCGTGCTCCGGCTGGCAGGTGGTGAAGGCCTGGATGAAGAGGGTGCCGCGATACTCCAGGCCGTCGAGGATGGCGCGGTAGAGCTTGGGCGCGTTGGCCATGGAGACCTGCGCGACGAAGGGCGAACCGTGGCCGGCGAGGAAGGTCTCGGCCACCGTCTTCTTCTCGGTGTTCTTGCCCTGGGTGGCCGCGCCGAAGACGTTCATGTCGTTGCCGCCGAGCATCGGCGTGGAATCGGAGTTCTGCCCGCCGGTGTTGGAGTAGACCTGGGTGTCGAGCATGAGCACCTTGACGTTGGGGCGGTTCTGCAGGATCACCTTGGACATGTTCTGGTAGCCGATGTCGCCCATGCCGCCGTCGCCGCCCACAGCCCAGACCTTGGGCAGCTCGACGATCTCGCGGTCGGTCATCAGCGCGTCAGTAAAGTGGCTGAGGTGGTAATACTCTTCCTCGCTGATCACTCCGGTCTCGCGCGTGAGCAGCGCGTCGGCCAGGCGCTCGGGAATGACGGAGCGGCGCGCATGATCGACGATGAAGCTCTCGCCCATCAGCCAGCCCACGGTGACGCCGTCCTGGAAGAGCGAGTTCATCCAGGGGTAGGGGTGGGGGTTGTTGGGCGCGGTGGAACCGTAGACGGTGTTGCAGCCGGTGTGCGCGGCCATGGCCATCACGCTCATGCCGTTGGCCAGGCGGCCATCGACGGCTTGCAGGTTCTTGTGGTTGAAGGCTTCGGTCAGCAGCACCGCGGCGATGGCCTCGACCAGCTCGGCGTCGGTGAGCGGGCCATGCTCGGCCTCGTGCGCGGCGATGCGGGCCCTGGTGTCGGCAACGTCTTCGCCTCCCAGGCCGAGCACCAAGTGAGCAATGGCCTGGCGGAGCAGCGCGTACTCGCCGGGGTTGCGCTCTTTGAGTGCGGCCAGTTTGGTTGCGCCGGTCTTTTCCAGCTCGCCGGCCTTGGCCAGGAAGCGGTCGCTCTTGGCGTGATAGACGGGGCGCATGTACGCCTCGGTGACGGCGGCAATGGAGCGCAGCACGCTCTTTTCGCCGCAGCCGGCGCAAGCGCCGTCGCCGCTGACCAGCGCGTCGTAGTTCGTCCGCACCATGAGCATGTTGCGCAGTGTGGCCGTCTTCGAGTCGGCCGGATTGGCCGCGTTGAAGAGGCCGAGATACTTCTGCGAAGTATCGGGCAGCAGATCGAGGAAGGCGGTGCCCGTGGTGTGTTCGGCATTCACCTCTTCGGTCTCGGCCACCATCTTGAGCGCGTTGTGGTCGCCGCAGGCGGTCACGCAGGCCGCGCAGCCCTTGCACAGGTCGCTGACAAAGATGGAAAAGATGCCGCCCGAGCCGGGCGATTTGCGCTCCGGCGAACTGAAGATGGCGTTCACCTTCTGGTAGGCCATGGGAACCTTGGCGATAATGTCGAAAAACTGCTGCTTGGCCCGAGAAGAAAAACCGTCCACTGAATCCGTGACTTCGCGCAGAATGGTAGGCAGCGGCGTGCCAGTCTTCACCTCCGCCACCATGCGCTGGCGGGCGAGCCTTTCAATCTCAGGCAGCGCGCCCATCAGGCTGGCGCGGTCGGCCGAATCGGCGATGTAGTAGGAGACGGCGGTCGAGAGCAGCGTGCTCAAGTCTTGCGAGCAGTTGGGCAGCGCGGTATCCGGGCATACCGAGATGCACTCCATGCACTGGGTGCAGTTCTCGGCGATGAAGAGCGGAGTCTCGCGCCGGGCCACGTACTTTGAGGCTGTGTCGCCGGTGGCGGCGGCGATCATGCCCATGGCCGAGAGCGGCGTGGCGGGCTGGTTATAGCCAAAGTGGGCGCGGAACTGCGCGTCGAAGTTGGCCACGCTGGCCAGCGGCGTACGCTTGGCCTGGCCGGCAGGCAGCGGCGTGGAGCGGCAGCCCGATCCGCAGGAACCTCCGGCGGTGGCAAGCTCCAGAATAGGCAGCAGCGCCGCGCCGCGCAGGCTCGAGCGGTCGGCCGCGGCCAGCGCGCCAATCTCGATCTCCTTCACCTGGTCGAAGCCCTGCATCATGACTTCCATGTTGGACGCGACGACAGCCTCGCCCAGCTTGCCGAACTTCTTCACATACTGCTTGCGGACGACCTCGCGATACTGCTCCTGCGTGATCCCGAACTCCTGGAGCAAGGTGCTGACGGCGAAAAACGCGCCCAGAAAGGCGTTGCCCTGCATGCGCAGTTGCAGATCGCCGCGGTCGGTGGCCTTTTTGGCAATGGCGAAGCCGGGCAGCGTGAAGACGCGAATGTTCTTGTCGATGATCTGCTTGCGCGCCCACTGCGGCAACTGCTCCCAGGCATGTTCGCCTTCCTGATCGGACTCCCACACCAGCGAGCCGCCTTCGGCCATGCCATCCAGCGGGTTGGTGTGCGTAAAGGCCTTGGGGTCGCAGCAGAGGACAACCGTCACGTGGCGCAGATCGCAGTTGACGCGGATGCGCTCCTTGGCGGCAACCATGAAGTAGCTGGTCGGCGCGCCCTTCTTTTCGGAACCGTACTTGGGATTGGCGCTGACGTGGATCACTTCCTTGGGGTTGCCCAGGTCGTCGAGCTCCCCATCGCGTTCAAAGATCAGATCGTTGAGGTCGCCCAGAATCGCGCCCAAATTCTTGCCGGTGGTGATGGCGCCCCAGCCGCCGATGGAGTGGAAGCGCACGGCGACCGCGCCCTCGGGCAGCAGCGAGGGGGTTTCGTCGCCGATGACCGCGTAAGGATGGTCGATGCCGAGTACGAAGAAGTTGGCTCCGTCAGCGGCGGTCTTGCCGTCTTTGCGGGCGCGGCCGGCGGTGGCGAACTCGTATGCGCCAATGATGTGCTCGGGGCGGAAGTCGCGCGAGCCCAGGCCGTAGGAACCGCCGAGGATGCGCGGAACCTCGTCGAGAGTGACGGCGGGCAGCCCTTCGACGGCTTGAAGCGCTTTGGAGAGCGCGGTGCGAATGTCGCGAGCCAGCGGGTTGTCGCCGGCCAAAGCCTCGTCGGTACGCTCCAAAATAATGACGTTCTTCTTGCCCCGGAGCGCGGAGATGACGGCCGCCTCGGGGAAGGGGCGAATGACGTTGACATGGATGGAGCCCACGCTTGCGTTGCGGGTCTGGCGTAGGTAGTCCACCGCGGCTTCGATGTTCTCGGCGGCCGAGCCCAGCGAGACGAAGACCGTATCGGCGTCGCTGGTCTTGTATTCGCTGATAAGTCCGTAGTAACGGCCGGTAAGTTCGCCGAAATCTTTGTATGCGTCTTCAAGGAATTGCAGTATCGGCTCGGCGAAGTTGTTGCGCCGCGCCACCACGCCTTGCATGTAGTGTTCCTGATTCTGCACCGGCCCCAGCAGCACGGGGTTGGTCAGGTCCATCATCTTGGGAACGCGGCGGCGCGTGGGTCCGAAGAGGATGCGCTGTGCCTCGGTGGGGCAGTCGACGATGTCAGCGGGCGAGCCGAGGTACTCGCGGATCAGATCCGATTCGTGCTTGTAGAAGGTACGCTCCAGGTGCGTGGTGAGGAAGCCGTCCATGATGTTCATGCCGGGGGTAAGCGAAAGCTCCGTCACGCGGCGCAGGATCAGCGCCTGGTCGGCGGTTTGCTGCGCGTCCTTGCCGAAGAGCATGATCCAGCCGGTATCGAGAGCGCCATAGATGTCGTCGTGACCGCAATGCACGTTGAGGGCGTGCTTGGTGAGCGCGCGCGCCCCCACCTCCAGCACCATTGTCGAGCCCTTGCCCGGCGCGTGGTAATACTGCTCCACGCCGTAGACCACACCCTGCCCTGAGGTGAAGTTGACCACACGCTTGCCGCACACCGAATGGGCAATGGCGCCGCCCTGCGCTGCGTGCTCGCCTTCGGTCTCGATAGCGATGGTGTTGTGCCCAAAGACGTTCAGATTACCTTCGGCGTAGGCCTGCTGGAAGAGCTCGCCTCCCTCCGTCGATGGCGTGATCGGATAAAACACGCCCGCGTCGGCGATCCGCGTCTCGGTATGGTACGAGACCAGCTGGTTTCCGTTTGCAGTGACCCGAATGCCTGGAAAGCGAGCGGCAGTTGTCATCGATCCCTCTCTGTTTGCCCCGTTCTAGCGTTGAACTCGTCGCGATGCGCCATGAGCGGCGCAGACCCGGGCGGGTGCTCCCGGAGAATCCGTCGTGGTTCATTGCCTTGGCCGACCCAGCCGCGGGGTAGAGCGGCACAGTCGCATTCCCTTGCAAGTGTAAAGGCCGAAGTGGAGACGAGGAAACCCAAGGGGAGGGTTGGACCCCAGGAAAGCGGTAAGACGGCCTGTATACGAGTATGCACCCATTTCGGGAGACGGTGTCTCATGCCTTGGGATTCGTCCGCGACGACCAGAAGCGGCGGCTGAGCCGGGGCCGCGGGCTTGCCCTGACGGATCTTGGTCGAAAAGAGGCTCATCTGAACAGCCGTCCCCCTCTGACTGCCGCGATAGTAATAGCCGCCATTATGCCACCAAGGTTGTCAAGCAGAGCAAACAGTGGGTGGTGGGTTAGTTTCAGGTCTTGGGGGTCGTTCGCCCGTAATCCCCCGGAATTTACCGGATAGCCTGTCATTCTGCTCAAGAATAGACAGCGACATAGGGAGTACACTTTAGTGTTGCGTGCTTCGCGTGGACCTGTTCCGTCTCAGATCGCTACTGGCTCCGTCTTTCACCGCTTTGTTCGGTTTGCTGATGCTGTGTAGCTTCACGGTTCAAGCTCCCCCTTCGATTGGAATCAAAATCCCGCTTCTCAGGCTGAGCCATCATAAAGATCGGCTAACTTGCGATGGACGTTGGGAATTCGTCCAGCTTTTGGATGATGGCAAAACCAAGATCAACGAAGAGGAAATTCGCGAGGAAGACTTGGCATCGCTGGTGAGCGAGATCATGGAATCGCGAGCAGAGCACGTGATCTACGTGATCCCTTATCCTGGGATCCCATACTCCCGCCTCGTGGAGACTTTGAGCACCTTAAAGAAGACTGTGCCCGATCTCCATATCGGTGTGCTCTCGGGAAAGGTACGTGAAGCCTATATGCAGCCTGGTTTCCATCGGCAATATCTGCCATGTGACATTGACTGGCCAACTGGAGAATTCTATTCTGAGTCGGATCGTCGCCTATTCGGAAACTGACCCACCACCAAGCACTGCGCTTACCATAATCACTGTATGCGCCTCTTTCTTGGGATTCCGCTGGCGGCGGAGGTCATCGGCGAACTCGCATCGACTGTGGCGCGGCTTCGATCGGACGGCGACGGGCTGCGCTGGACGGCGCGCGAATCCTGGCACGTCACGCTACGGTTCCTGGGCAATGTCGGCTGGGAAGAGTACAACTGCGTGGTGGCGCGATTGCGCGAGCTGCGCGTGCCGACTGTTCACATGCGGCTTGAACATCTGGGGTTTTTCGATCGGTCCGGAATACTTTACGCAGGCGTCACGGTTACGCCCGAGCTGCTCTTGCTGCAGAGGCGCGTGACTACGGCGACCCGGCTTTGCGGATTTGCCCCGGACGCCCGCCCCTATCAGCCTCACATCACTCTCGCCCGCAGCAAAGGCAATGGTCAGCGGCAGGGAATCGCCGCGCTCAAAACGAAAATCAGCCGCCCGCAAACCTTCACCGGGTTTGTCGCCGAAGAATTCCTTCTGTATGAGAGCTTCCTCGGTCCAGGCGGCTCCCGCTACGAAATCCGCGAGCGCTTTGCCCTCGGCGGCTCGTAAAAGCTGACGGACAGTTCGGCATCGTTCCTCTGGAGATGCAAGGCGGGGCGATTGCATGAACAAAGATCGAGAGCGCGATGGGGCTTGTACCGCCCCTACAGGGCGGTGGATTCCAACTTTGACGCATTCCCAGGGTTTCACCCTGGGCTATTCTCAACCCTCCCTCCGGGAGGAATCGCGGTCCGTTACGTGTTCAAGGGCAAATGAAGCCGGTTTCTGCAATAGAAGAGCTTTACGCAATTTCCATGGGCGATGCGAAGCGCCGTGGTTACCGTCTGTACGTACCCATCCACTCCGCCTGGGCCAGCACATGCGGCTTCATGGCGGCTTCCAGGTCACTCCTGGCGGCGCCCGCCTTTACGTCGAGCCTGCCATCGAGAGCGTACAGTTTGAAGAAGTAGCGATGGGGCTTGCCGGGGGGCGGGCACGGGCCGCCATAACCGATGCGCTTGAAGTCGTTCCTGCCCTGGCGTGCGCCGTTGTCGAGCGCCTCGATCTTTGGCACCCCCTCTGGCAAGGCCGTAGCTTTGGCAGGAATGTTCCAGATAGTCCAGTGTGTCCAAGTACCCACGGGCGCATCGGGATCGTCGGCTATGAGCGCCAGCGATTGCGCCCCGGCTGGTACGTCATCCCAGTTCAACGCGGGCGAGAGGTCGGCCGCTTCGCATGTGTATCTGCGGGGAATCTCGCCGCCATTCGCAAATGCCGTTGACTTCAGCGCAAAGGACATCGCATGGCCTCCTTGCAGTGCATCGTGACCCGATTTCACTGGGGCAGGAATTGCGGCCTGGCCGGATGGTTCCGGTCTGGCGCAGTTGAATGCACTCAGCAGCGCAGCGCCCGTTAGAACCATCCATGTAGATCCGCGCCCGCGCATCGTGCAACTCCAGCGCACAGAAGCTTAGCACCGGCGCTCAGGATGGTGAAATCACCCGTATTCGCCATTCACAGGCAAAACGCTCGACAGGGTCCGCCGGCGCTCAATAGGCAGGGTCTTCCCAGGAGCCGGAATCGCGCCTGTCGGGTGCGCGCACAATGTGCATGAGTTCGCCGCGATCGAGCCAGATGAGGCAGCAATTCTCGCAGGAGTCGACGACGACATTGCCGGGCCCGGCGTAGAAGTGGGTGTCCATGCGATGGCGGCATTGCGGGCAGGCGATCTTGCGTTGCAGATCGCTGCTCTCGGCCACGGGTTGGGGCGCTGCGCCGCCCTGCACGGCCCGCAACTGGTCGATAAGCGTTTGGAAGACCTGCATGGAGATCAACATGCCGCGGCAGCCGGTGCAGTAAAGGATGCGTATCTTTGCGATGGCGGCGTTAACCAGAGGAATGTTGCAAATTGGGCAGGCCTGGCTGGGAGCCTCGCCCAGCAGGCGCACACCGTCGTCACCCGTCTCCGGCAGATAGATGCTGCGGCAATACTCGCACTTGTAGCTATCCTCATCCGGCTTGAGGTGCATGGGAGCGCCACAGGAAGGACAGTTCATTGCGGCTTTCCGCATTCCGCGCAAAACTTGGCGCTTAAAGGCAAGGAATGTCCGCACTCGATGCAGAACTTGGAGCCCTGGGAGGCGGAGGGGCTTGTGGAGCCGGAAGGAGCAGCAATAAGAACCGGAGCGGCGATTGGCGCAGGACCGGGGCTCACCGATCTCAGGGAGTTGGACAGTACCTGCGCGACAGCGGCGCCCGCGCCCAGGCCCATGCCCATGCCGGCTGCGCCGCTGGTGTTGGCAGCCGACAGGTCCAGCGACTCAGCCGCCGAATACAAAGTGTAGCGGCCCAGATCGCCAACCATGTTCATGCCAATGCGCTGGTCGAAGACCTTCTGCAGCTCGTCGGGCAGGGAGATGTTCTCCACCACGAACTGCTCCAATCCGAGGCCTAGCGCGGCAAAGGCCGGCTTCATCTCCTGGACAATCTTCCCGGCGAGGAGAGCCTGATTGGCGGCCATGTCGAGGAAGGAGATATCGCTCGAGGCAAATATCTGGGTCATGCGGGCGACGATGGTGTCGTGCAGTTGGCCTTCGAGGTCGGCGGCGAGATACGTGTCGCGCGTGCCGCTGATTTGCTTGAAGAAGGTGCGCGGATCGGTAACGCGGTAGGAGTAGATGCCATAACAGCGCAGCCGGACCGCGCCGAACTCCTTGTCGCGGACGGTGATGGGCGTGGCCGTGCCCCACTTCTGGTCGATCTGGAGGCGGGTGGAGAAAAAGTAGACCTCGGATTTGAAGGGGGATTCGAAGGCCTTGTCCCAATTCATCAGATCGGTGAGCAAGGGAAGGTTGCGAGTATTGAGGGTGTGCAGGCCGGGGCCGAAGACGTCGGCGATCTGGCCTTCGTTGACGAAAGCGGCCATTTGGGATTCGCTCACCGTGAGCTGGCCGCCGTTTTCTATTTCCATGTCGCGCATCGGAAAGCGGTAGGCAAGAATGCCGTCTGCCGGTTCATTCCACTGAATGACGGCGATGAATTGCTTGGCCAGAAAATCTCTGAGACTCACATGCGCCTCCTGTCGAAAACTCTACCACGGCGCGCGGGCCAAGCGCATGACGCGAAAGAGGAAGATGGCGGTTTGAATCCTGAATGCCGCGACCGGGTTGGAGTGCGGGCCTGGGATGCATGGATTGTAACGCGAGGCGGATCGGGGCCGGGGTATGATAATCCTCATGTTCTTCCAGCATGGCCGAGGCCTCTTTTGCGCAGTCGCAATTCTATGCATGGCGCGAGGAGTTTTACCGCAGAATGCGGGTGCGGGCTCAGCGGGCGGCGTGAGCGCCATTGAGATTGTGGAGCAGATGCAGCGTCATAACCAGGCGCGGATGGCAAAACTGAAACACTACCAATCGCTGCGGCATTACCAGGTTGAGTACCGGGGCTTTTCCGCCACGATTGCGGCCAGGATGGATGTAGAGGTGAACTACGACGCCGCGACCGGGAAGAGCTTTCGAATTGTTTCGCAGAGCGGGTCGAGTTTTCTCTGCAACAAGGTGCTGAAGCGGGCCGTGGACAGCGAGAAGGAGGCTGCGCAGGACAAGAGGGCGACGGCGCTGACGGCAGCTAACTACCGGTTTCAACTGGCGGGGAGTGAGAATATGGGCGGCCGGCCGGCGTACATTCTGGATGTGACGCCCTTGACTGAGAGCAAGTTCCTGTATCGAGGCAGGGTCTGGGTGGATGCGGCGGAGTTTGCGGTGGTGAAGATGGAAACGGAGCCGGCCAAGAATCCCTCTTTCTGGATTTCGCGTACGCTGATCCACTACGCGAGCACGAATGCAGACAGTTTCTGGCTGCCGCAGAAGGTACGGAGCGAGACCAAGGTGAGGATCGGCGGGACGGCGCTGCTGACGATCGATTATGGGAACTATCAGGTGGAGTCGAATGCTCTGCAAGGAGGAGCGGGGTTTTAGTACCGTGTCTCAACGATTCCGCGCTTTCCCAGGTCCCCAAATGCGAGGGACCTGGGGCACCCAGGCCTTCTGTTGGGGCACCCATGCCTTCTGCTTGGATTACGAAATCTCATGGACGCAGCACTGGAAGCCGGATCGAGCCCCGGACGGGTGCCGTATCGCATCTCGGTGCGAGTTCTTGCGTGGGTCGCCGGGTGGAACATCTCCGGCAAGACGTGGAAGCGGGCGCTCAGGCGCATGTGCTCTTTGCTCAGTTCGCGCTTGCCGTTCAGCACATCCGCAACGCTGCCTGAGGTTCGCGGCGCTCGCTGTGATACCGTTTCAATACGGCGTCCCTGAGCCGGGCCAGGGTTTCCGGGCCTTCGGCGATTGCCCGCAAGTCGGTGGAAGGCGGGACGGCGCGCGTGACCCGAGAATGGCCCAGGAGCCGGAATTGATGTCGCCTTCGTTGCCTGCCAGCCCGGCTCCTCAGCCTGGGCAGGCGGCTGGCGCCCTGCCGGCGCTGGAACTTGCGCCCGATCCGGCAACTCAGCGAATTCCACGCTGGCTGGAGCGGGCTGAGCTGTTTTTGCGGGTGCTGCTTCGCATGTACATTGGTTTGGCGGTCTGCTATGCGCCGTGGTCGCCGATCTTCTGGGACCAGAACCCTCTCTTTGTGCAATTCCCCACGCTCTCGATCTATGCGGCCAGCGGCGCAGTCCGGGGCATCGTTTCGGGGCTGGGACTTTTGAATCTATGGATCGCGTTCCAGGACGCGATCCGCCACTGGGACGGATGAGCGATGAACGAGGGACTAGGGACTAGGGACCAGGGACCAGAGAGCGGAAGACAGGGAACAGTTCCGGCGGCGCTGGCGGCGGCTCCGCTGGCCTATGAGAATCCTGCCTTCCTGAACAGCGCGGACGGCCGGCTGATCCGCATCGTGGCCGAGTATCTGGAGCCTTTGGCGCGCTTCCGACGGGAGCAGATTCAGGATACGGTGGTGTTCTTCGGGTCGGCGCGGTTTCGCGGGCGCGAGGAGGCCGATCATGCTCTGGAGTTGCTGGAGAATACCGGGTCGAAGCGTCCGGCTCCCAGTCACGAGCAGCCGGCCAGCGCTCCTGAGATTGCCGCTGGCCACGCCACCGAGTTGCAACTGAAACGGGCGGTGGCGGCCGTCGAGATGGCCCGCTACTACGAGGATGCGCGGCGGCTGGCTGGGCTGCTGACGGCGTGGGCCAAGCGGATTCCATCGCGGCGGCACCGGTTTGTGGTCACCTCGGGCGGCGGACCGGGGATCATGGAGGCGGCCAATCGCGGGGCTTACGAGGCGGGCGGCAAGACCATCGGATTGAATATCAGGCTGCCCTTCGAGCAGGCGCCGAACCCTTACATTACCCCGTCGCTGAGCTTCGAGTTCCATTACTTCTTCATGCGCAAGCTGTGGTTTGCTTACCTGTCGAAGGCGCTGGTGGTCTTTCCCGGCGGATTCGGCACGCTGGACGAGATGTTCGAGATCCTCACCCTGGCCCAAACACGCAAGCTGGCCAAGAAGATCACGGTGGTCGTCTACGGCTCGGAGTACTGGAAGAGGGTATTCAATCTGGATGCGCTGGTAGACACGGGGTCGATTTCGCCGAAAGACATTGAGCTCTTCCAGTTTGCCGATACGCCGGAGCAGGCTTTCGAGCTTCTGCGCCGCGGGCTGACGGAGAATTACCTCCTTGCCGAGGCGGCGGCGGGAACGTTGGCGGAAAGCCAGGAGATGACGACAGGCGAGGATCTGATGGCAGGCTGGACGGTCGAGGACTTTCTGGGCCCGGAGCTGGCCAAGACCAGCAAATGAGGCCTGACGAGGCGGCGCAGCGGAGTCTCGCATTGGTGTAAGCCGTTGAACCGATTCTGCTAGGCTTGATTCATGGCCCTTCCCCTGGCCGACTGGCGTTTGAGGAGGCTCCGAAGCAGCCCGAGCCTGACAACGAAGTTGGCGCTCTTTGGTTTTCTATAGGGGATATGAGGGAATTCGCCCTGGTTCTTCTGGGATCGTTGGGGTTACCATATTGATTCCTTTGCCAATTGAAGGGCAATTCGCACTATCTTAACCGGGTGTTTACGGCTGGGCAGGAATACTGGGTGCAGAAGTCCGGGCACGATCGCGGAGAAGGAGCAGAAATGGCCAGTTCGACCATCTCATACCTGTGGCGCGACCCCAATGCGCCAAGAGGTTTCCATTCAGGCGTTTCCTTGCACGGCCACACCAACCAGTCGAAAGAGACGCTGGATTTTCTGGCGAACTTCGGCAACCAGTACCCGTTGATGCGACCCCTGTTATCGCGGCTGGAGCGGCGGGCTTCGGAGGTGCACGGCGTGCGGGTGAACTATGCCGCCGCTTACTGGACGCCGCCCATGACTCCCAAGCTGGCCTTCGATCTGGAGAGCGGGCAGGTGGAGAAGCTGGACCTGGCGCCCATGGTCTCCATCACCGATCACGACACCATCCAGGCGCCCATGCTGTTGCGGACGGTGCCCAGCGCGCGGCGGATTCCGGTATCGGTGGAGTGGAGCGCTCCGTATGGAAAGCAGTCGTTTCATCTGGGTGTGCACAACCTGCCCAGCGCGCGCGCCACGGAGTGGATGGAGACCTTCAGGAGTTTTACGGCCGACCCCAGCGACGCCCGGCTCACGGAGATTCTGGCGGCGCTGGACGCGGAGCCCAACGTGCTCGTGATCTTCAACCACCCTATGTGGGATCTTTACCTGATAGGCCAGGAGAGGCATGAGTTTCTTGTCAACGAGTTCCTGCAAAAGAACGGCAACTATCTGCACGCGCTGGAGCTGAACGGCCTGCGGCACTGGGAAGAAAACCGCAAGACGCGGCGGCTGGCCGAGAAGTGGAACATGCTGACCATCTCTGGTGGAGACCGGCACGGCGTGGAACCGAACGCCAACATCAACCTGACCAACGCCTCCAGCTTTACCGAGTTTGTGCATGAGATCCGGCGCCAGAAGAAGAGCGACATTCTCTTCATGCCGCAGTACGCGGAGCCGTGGAAGCATCGGATTCTGCAGTCGGCTATCGACGCCGTCCGGCACTATCCCGAGTTCCCTCAAGGGTCGCGCACCTGGGACGAGCGCGTCTATCACCCGGATGCCAATGGGGTGGCTAGGCCGCTGAGCGAACTGTGGCCCAATGGATCGGCGCCGCGGGCAATGAGCCTGGGTATCGGATTGGTGCAACTGATGGGCAGGGGCCTGGTTTCAGGCGGGCTGCGGATGGCTTGGAGCGAGGCGCACCAGTTACGGCTGGCGCTGGGTGAGCACGACGGCTAATTGAGCTGGAATCTGGCGGGCGGAGGTTCCAGTCAATTTGAGGACGCCTGGGCATGGTCTTGCAGGGGTGGGGCTATGAACAACCCTTTCACGACAAGCCTTTCGGCGGCCCAGCCACTCAAGTTGAAAGAACTGTATGACTGACAGAATGCCGCGGGTGGCGTACTTCCCCGACTCGTTCCATGAGGTGAACGGGGTTGCGCACACCAGCCGGCACTTTGAAGCCTTTGCGCGGCGGCGGAATCTGCCCTTTCTGTGTGTGCGCGCCGGCGACCGGACGCAGGCGATTCTGGAAGAGGGCAGCGTGTGGACCCTCGAGCTGCCGCGCGGTTTTCTATCCTTTGCCCTCGAAAAGGATCTGCGCTTCGATCCCGCGTTTCTGCGTCATATTCCGCTCATCGGCGAGGTTCTGGAGCGCTTCCAGCCCGATCTGATCCACATTACCGGCCCCAGCGAGGTGGGGATGCTGGGCGCAGGGCTGGCGCACCATCACAAGCTGCCGCTGGCCGCAAGCTGGCACACCAACGTGCATGAGTATGCGGCGCGGCGGTCGGAGTGGTTTCTGCGCCTGCTGCCCAGGCGGCAATCGGATGCCACAGGCCAGAAGATCGAGGATCTGGCCATGGCCGCCGCAGCCAGGTTCTACTCGATGGCCCGGGTTTTGTTTGCGCCCAACCCGGAGCTTTGCCGCCTGCTGGAGCGCACCACCGGGCGGCCATGTCACTTGATGCAGCGCGGCGTGGACGCCGAGCTGTTTCATCCGTCCAGGCGCAAGCGCGACCCCGAGGACCGCGATCAGGTGCTGGGCTTTGTGGGGCGGCTCTCTGTAGAGAAGAACGTGGCTCTGCTGGTCCAGGTGCAGGAAGAACTGGAGCGGATGGGACACAAGAGTTTCCGGTTCCTGATTGTGGGCCACGGCGGCGAGGAGGGCTGGATGCGCGAGCGGTTGCCGCGCGCGGAGTTTCCCGGAGTGCTGCGCGGCGAGGAGCTTGCCGCGGCCTACGCGAATATGGACCTCTTCGTTTTCCCTTCGCACACCGATACCTTTGGCAACGTGGTGCTGGAGGCGCTGGCCAGCGGCGTTCCGGCGATTGTGACCCCCGACGGCGGGCCGGCGACCATCGTCCGCGACGGCGAGACGGGACGGATTGTGCCGGACGCGGAGTTTGCCGCGGCCGTGGCCGGGGTACTCGGCGACCCCGCAAATCACGCGGCGATGCGGCTGGCGGCACGGGCCTTCGCGCTCACCATGAGCTGGGACTCGGTCTTTGAAGGGGTCTATGCGGCGTATCAGGCGATCCTGCCGCAGCGGGAGCAAGCTGCCGGGTAGGGTTGTGCCCGGAAACCGTCCGCGTCCCCGAGCGTCATTTTTTCTGAGCCATCTTCGCGCCGATCTCCGGGAAGCGCCGTGCGATGGCAATGCTGACGGCCGTGGATTGCTCGCGGTTCAGCCCGGGCAGAACGCAGAGGCTCTTGAAAAACCCGCAGTCTACCCAGAATCCTGATGGCTCGTCCTCGCCGCCCATCCCATATCCGAATGATTTGATTTCGGAAATGGGCATGATCACCTTGCCGGGATTGGTTGAATTACCCATCCAATCCGATTTCAGGTCATCCCCGACCGCCTCGAAGCGCTGGCTGGTGACAGAGAGCGAGTTCTTCAGGGTCTTGTTCCACTTCTTCGCAAGGCCGATGCCTGTAACCAGCGCGGCGGCTAGCACTATGGCCTCGCAGGCCGCAAAGGTGAGCGGAGAGTATTTGACGAGCGGGAAAAGCGAGAAGAAGAGGATCGAAAACAAGATACCGGCGATCAGCAGCCCAGTCTTGCTTGCGGAGTCGCGCTCTACATGAAACTGCAGCTCGGCCGGAAGCTCCTTGGCTGTGAATGCAGGGTGCCCGGAGGTTGTCATTCTCTCACCCTCGGGCAAGCCGCCCGTTTTTCAGAATTCTAAATTGCCCGGCATGGCACTCGCATGAACGTCCCTTGAATCAAGTCCAAACCGGACGCCCGCAGTTTGGCCAGGGAGCGGCCTGCATCTCGAAGAGTCAGCGATCCGGCTGGATCTTGGTACGAAGTTCCGGGAATCGCCGCTGGATAGCAGCGGTCACCGTCCCAGCCTGCTCGCGGCTCAATCCGGGCATGATGCACAAGTTATCCATTAACCCGCGGCTCAGGTACAGTCCGCCTGGATTGCTGGGCACATAGCCCAGCCAATCCACCTGATCGAGCGGAACGCTTACCGTGGTAGAACGCCAGGGCTTCGGTCCCACGCCCAATCCCGAGGCCTCGATGCGCTCCCTAGTCACCGTGAGCCCGGCGATGCGGTACCTACGGCGAAGGGCCATCCCGATCGCCCACCCTGCCAGCAGGATGGTCGCGCCGACCGCCCGGGCGATGCTGTCGGCCGGGTACTCCTCGGTGAAGGAGGTGACGAAATTGACAAGCAGGAACATCCCCGCAAGAAGCGGGTAGGCGCTCTTGAAGACCCAGCCGATCTTGCGCTCGATCTGGAACTCCATTTTGTCCGGGGGTTCGCAGGCTGTCAATTCGGAGTAAAAGAAAGCGTTCATCCCGAAGGGATTCTAGCGCAGCGGCCGGCGCATCCCGTTGAACGCACGTTCAATATCGCGGACAGGCACATTCGCTCGCCCGCTTGTCCGTGCGCCCGGACAATCCGGGAAAGATCCCGCGGCGTGGACAGGAGCGGCTGCTGGGATGGAGCCGGGGCTGGTTTTAGAAGGCCACCTTCAAATGCACGTTTTCCGTTCCGCCCACCTCGGGATAGGCCACCCCGATTTCCTGGCCAACACGTACAGCCGCCCCACCCGAGTCGCTCACCGCGACGATCTCGTAGCTCAACCGAATCCCGCCGCCTCGATCGCTTATCTTCCAGGCGAAGGAATCTCCACCAGGCAGAGGACCGGGGAACCGGCTCGCCCGGAACCAACAAGCTTGACCGTTCCCGCAGCCGACTCAACCGGAGCCACGCCAGGATTGGGGTCTTCAAAGGCCGCCAGGTTGGGAGCCATCCTTGCCTTGCAGGCAATGACGCCGCCGGCAGCCATCGCGGGGTCTGGATTCACACTGAAGGTGACCCAATATACGCCGCTGACCAACGCCGGCGCTGCGCCGGCGCGTTGGTCCGCGGCCGGAGCGGCCCACGCAGCGGCGGACGCCAAAAGCGCAAGCAGCAGAATCCGGGGAATTTGTGCGCGCTTCATGCGGTCCTCCGCAATCTCCTCATCGGAGTCCTGAGCGCGAATATGAGAGTTGGCCGGTAACCAAAGTTTGGATCTACCAGGGAGAGGATGGAATCGTCGACGAGAGTTCAGGAAAGCAAACTCAAGCTGCGCTGGCGGCATCCTGCAAGATGAAAGAGCGAGAGAGCCTGGAAAGCGAGGCGGGGAGGCGGTTTGCCAGGGACTGCTTGCAGCAGACGCAGTTCCCCGCATCTCCTGGCATTTCATGCAGGGCCACACGCTCGGTTTCAGAGGCCGATTGCCGCGGGAGCCGGCTACCCCGGCGCGATTGACCGCCTACTGCTTGCCTGCGCCTTCTGAGGTTGGGATGCCGGTGAGGCACCGCTGGTTGAGGTCATACACCCCCGGCGCCATCTCCACCTGCCACAATGTCCGCCCGTTAGCTTCCACGCCAGCCATCCTCGCCGTCGGAGCTACCTTTCCCGGCGTGAGGACGATGGTGACGTTCTCGATCCGCGGCGCATCGCCGTCGGTCTTTCCATCCGGACGCACGTAGCTGAAGCTGATGCGCTGGGCATCGCCGCCCAGCTTGGTCCAGAGAAAGTACTCGCATTGCCGTTCGTCCCGCTGCACAGAATTGACAGCGAGCTTGCTCAATGTGTATTCAGGTCCCAAAACGGTTTGGGCCGCTGCGGGCGATGGAACGATGCCGCCAATAAGAACAAGCACTGCGAGCATCCGAACAATATCCCTATATAGAGTGTTCATGCGCCTTGCACCTCCAACTGCTTTCGATTCGGCAGAATACACCCACGCAGGTTTCCTACATCATTGAGGCTGCAATGCGCAATCCCCCAAACGCCCCGGAGCACTGCTGCCAATTGACTAACCGGATTCTACCTCAATTGGCAAGTCCCGGCCCACCTGCGGCGCGGGCAACGCCTGGCCTTCAGCCACTGGCCAGCACTCCGGTTGCAGGCGCCGGGAGGCATCGAATACCCTCATAGGGTCATGATTCCAATGAGTGAATTGTTTCGCCTTCGGCTCAACCTGCTGTTGAGCAGTCTGACCTTGGCATGCGGCATGGCCGTTTGCATGGTTTTCCCCGCTTCGGCGCAGCAGATGCCCAAGCCCGCGCCGATTCCGGATCTGCCCGCGATGCAACCTCCAGACTCGCTCACCATGCAGGATCCGGCCAGCTTCGCAGAAGTCAAGATGGACTTCCCCATCGCAGACGGTCCCTATGAACCGACGTGGGATTCGATCGCCAAGAACTACCCCGGCGAACCGGCCTGGCTGCGCGAGGCGAAGTTCGGGATTTGGGTGCACTTCGGGCCGCAGTCGGCGGGGCAGAGCGGCGACTGGTACGCGCGCAAGATCTATCAACCCGGAACCCCAGCCTACAATAACCACATCCGCGACTTCGGCCACCCATCGGAATCCGGCTACAAGGACGTGCTGCGTACCTGGAATCCCACCAGGCTTAACCCCGCCAGGCTGGTCCGCATCTATCACCACGCCGGGGCGCGCTTCCTCATCGTCCAGGGTGTGCATCACGACAACTTCGACAACTGGAACTCGACCTATCAGCCCTGGAACTCGGTGAACATGGGACCGAAGCGCGACCTGATCGGCGAGTGGTCCAAAGCAGCCCACGCCTCGGGCATGAGATACGGCGTGGCCTTCCACCACGAGTACACATGGTGGTGGTATCAGCCCGCCTTTGGCAGCGACACCACCGGACCCAAGGCTGGCGTGCCCTATGACGCCGCCAGCCTCACCCTGGCCGACGGCAAGGGAAAATGGTGGGAGGGCTACGATCCGCGCCTGCTGTATGGCATCAATCTTCGCGCCTACAAGGACGTAGCCAATGCGAAGTTCCGGCCGGAACAGGGCATCTTCTACGAGCATTTGGACTATGCGCACTGGTATGCAACCCGCTGGGCGCTGCGCATCATGGATGTAGTCGACAAGTACGATCCCGACTTCATCTACACCGACGGCGACTCGACCGGGCCGTTCACCGGCGAGAAGACCGGAACCGGCTACAAGTGCGATGCCATGCAGCGCGTCATGGCCGATTACTACAATCACACGCTGGCCACCCGCGGCAAGGTGGACACCTTCAGCATCGTCAAGTTTCATCCGCGCGCGAACGGCATTGTGAGTACTGTCGAAAGCCGCTTTCCAAAGGCGATCAAGACCGACCAGCCGTGGATTGGCGAGAACGCGCTGGGCGACTGGTTCTACAGCCCCGGCTTCGTTTACAGCGCGCCGGCGCTCATCCGTTACATGCTTGAGGTGGTGAGCCGCGATGGCAATTACGCCGTGAATATCCCCATCCGGCCGGATGGATCGCTGGACCCGGAGTGCCTGAAACTGTTGCGGCAGGTTGGCGCGTGGATGAAGGTCAACAGCGAGGGAATCTATGGAAGCAAGGCGTGGGTCAAGCTCGGCGAAGGAGCTACCGATGCGGACGGCAACCTGCGCGTGATGCCTTACGGCGCGCTCCGCCAGGCGCACGCCGACTTTCAGTTCGGCCCCACGGACTTTCGCTTCACCGTGGGCAAGGACGGCTCGATTTACGCTTTCGCGCTCGCCACGCCTGAACCCGGTGCCAAAGTCAAAATCGCCTCGTTCGGCAGCGGCGCAGGTTTGCTTGCCGCGCCCATCCGCTCGGTCACGATGCTGGGCAGCCGGAAGAAGCTCGCCTGGAGTCAGAAGCCGGACGGCCTGGAGATCGTCTGTCCATCCTGGATGCCGTCCGAGATAGCCGTTGCCTTCAAGGTTCAATAGCAAAGCACAAGATACTTCCGGGAGGTGGCAAGTTCTGACAAGCCGCAAACTCGGTTTTCCATCTTCTGCTTGTGCTCCAAACACCGATAAGATGGACGGCCTGAACGACCAGGGGACATTCGGAGCTTGGATACGCGTAGAATCGCTTCCGCAGATTGAGATCGGTGCAAGCGGAATGAAGGCCGCGCTCGATCTGCCGATCGCCCATCCTCAGCTTGCCCGCTCAACCTCCTCCAGGCTCATCCAGCGTTGTACAAAAGTCGCGCTCGCCGGCGCCGTTCCAGAGTGCTAAAATAGAAGCAGGAGAATTCGCTTAAAGCCCCCGTCATTCAAGCGGTTAGTCCCCGAAAATCAGCCCGGAAACGCACTGTGGAATCCGCGCTCAGCCTGGGGCTTGCAAACGAAAATCCTGCGAACGGAATCCTATGGCGACTGACGTACCTGGCGGCATCCCCCCTCCCGACGGCAATGGCAACGGCAATTATACGGGCGAAAACATCAAGGTTCTGGAAGGCCTGGAGGCGGTGCGCCTTCGCCCCGCCATGTACATTGGTTCAACTGGTGAGATGGGGCTGCACCATCTGGTCTACGAGGTGGTGGACAACTCCGTGGACGAGGCCCTGGCCGGCTATTGCAAGAAGATCGATGTCATCATCCACGTGGACAATTCGGTCACGGTGACCGACGATGGCCGCGGGATTCCGGTGGACATGATGGCGCTGCCCAACGGCCAGATGATGCCCGCCGTGCAGGTGGTGCTGACCAAGCTGCACGCCGGCGGCAAGTTCGACGCCTCCACCTACAAGGTCTCGGGCGGTCTGCACGGAGTGGGCGTGAGCTGCGTCAATGCCCTCTCGCAAGAGTTCAACGTCGAGATTTGGCGCGACGGCCACACCTGGGAGATGGACTTCAGTTGCGGGCTGCCCACCAGCGAACTGCGCCAGGCGGGCACCAGCAAACGGCGCGGCACCAAGGTCCACTTTTTGCCCGACAAGAGCATCATGACGGCCACCGAGTTCAACTACGACACGCTGGCCCAGCGCCTGCGGGAGATGGCCTTCCTGAACAAGGGCCTGGAGATCACGCTCACCGACGAGCGCACGGCTGACGCCAAGACCGGCGAAGCGCGCCGCACCGAATTCAAGTACGCGGGCGGCATCGCCGAGTTTGTCAAGCATCTCAACCGCGGCAAGCAGGTGCTGCATGAGAAGCCGATTGTCATGGAGGCCGCACGCGACGGGGTCGAGATCGAGATCGCGCTTCAGTACAACGACAGTTACTCCGAAACGGTATTCAGCTTTGCCAACAACATCAACACCGTGGACGGCGGCTCGCATCTCTCCGGCTTCCGCACCTCGCTCACGCGCACCATCAACGCCATTGGCCAGTCGCTCGGCCTCTTCAAAGACATGAAGGAGAACCTGAGCGGCGACGACGTGCGCGAGGGGCTGGTGGCGGTGGTCAGCGTCAAGCTTCCGCAGCCGCAGTTCGAGGGCCAGACCAAGGGCAAGCTCAACTCCGACATCGCCGGCACGGTGCAAGCCTTTGTGAACGAGCGCCTGGGCATGTTCCTGGAGCAGAATCCGCCCATCGCCAAGCGAATCATCAACAAGGCCATCGAGGCGGCGCGCGCCCGCGAGGCGGCCCGCAAAGCTCGCGACCTGACCCGCCGCAAAGGCGCGCTCGATGGCGGCGGCCTGCCCGGCAAGCTGGCCGACTGCAGTGAGCGCAACCCGGACCGCTGCGAGCTCTATCTGGTGGAGGGCGAGAGCGCCGGCGGCACCGCCAAGCAGGGCCGCGATCGCCGCTTCCAGGCCATTCTGCCCCTCAAGGGCAAGATTCTCAACGTCGAAAAGGCCCGCTACGACAAGATGCTGGGCCACGAGGAGATCCGCGCCATGATTACCGCGCTGGGCTGCGGCATCGGCAAGGACGACTTCGACGCCACCAAAATCCGCTACGGCAAGGTCATCCTCATGACCGACGCCGACGTCGACGGTTCCCACATCCGCACTCTGCTGCTCACCTTCTTCTTCCGCCACATGACGGAGCTGATCAAGCGCGACAACATTTACATCGCGCAGCCGCCGCTGTTCAAGATCAAGAAGGGCCGCTTCGAGCAGTACATCAAGGACGAACGCGAGTTTGTGAAGGTGATGGTCAACCGCGCTTCCGAAGGAATGATCGTGCGCCACGGCGAGGCCGCCAGCCGCATCCAGGGCGCCGATCTGACCCGCTTCATGGGCATCCTGGACGAGTATCTGGGCTTTGTCGAAAGGGTGGACAAGCGCATCCGCAACGAGCGATTGACAGAGCTGCTGGCCCGCGCCGAGCTGGTTCACCGCGCCGACTTCGCTTCACGCGCCGAGAGCGATGTTCCGCCCAAGCTGGTTCTGCTCCATGAGCAGCTCACGGAGCTGGCGGGCGAATTCCAGTTCAAAGCCGTTGCCCATCCGGTAGAGGACGAAGAGCACCACACCTGGTCGATCGGACTGACCGATGCGCAGGGCGCCGAGCGCCGCATCGACTGGACCCTGGCCTCCAGCCCCGAATTCCGCCAGATGATGTCGAAGTACGCGCTCATCAAGGAGTTTCTGGAGCCGCCGTTCCTGGTCGAGTATGCTCCCAAGACCACCCCCGCCGAGAGCAGCCCGGAAGAGGCCGAGGGCGCTGAAGCCGAGGGAGCCGAGGCCCAGGCCGAAGCCAAAGCAGCCCGCCGCGCGGCCCGCGCCCCGCGCGAACCGGTGGAGAAGCAGACCGCCCGCGAGCTCTTCGCCTACATCGTCGAGCAGGGCAAGAAGGACTACTCCGTCCAGCGCTACAAGGGTCTGGGCGAAATGACCAGCACCCAGCTATGGGAAACCACCATGGATCCCGAGCGCCGGACCCTGCTCCAGGTCAAGCTCGAAGACATAGCCGAAACCGAGGCCATCTTCACGACTCTGATGGGCGAAGACGTGGAAGCGCGCCGCAAGTTCATCGAGGACAATGCGCTGGACGTGAAGAACCTGGACATTTAGAGCCGAGCAGGCTACGGCATTCACCGAATTGCGTTCCAGGCCGCCTTGGCCTGAGAAAACCAGCCTTGCCCAACTTCGGGTTTCAGGTTTGCATCCGTCCGGATAGGCTGGTTGCTTACTTTGTCCTGCAACCAGAGACTCGCGAGGTTCTGGATGGCCAGCACCTGGTCCTGGGCCACGGCGTCCATGGCCAGGTTGGCCAGAGTGCTGAAGGCGTCCTCATCGAGGCCTTCAGGCAGAGCCCAATTGCCGCCGTCGTCGCGCACCGGCGAAACCATCGGACTCATCCGCACCACACGGCTGTCGACCGGGCCGGGCACACCCGGTGAGCCCCCGGTGAGGACGTGTGCGAGGAAGCTGGCGGCGTCTGGCGGGTCGTCGACGATGGCTGTGGCGAGTTTTTCCACGTCGTGCAGAATGCCAGGATTCTCCGGCGGCGCATAAATTGCGGATTTCGGAGCGCCTGCCGGGGCTTGCGGAAGGCACACACTACCAGTGCCGATCGACAGGGCGACGATCGCGTGCGGGGTCTGGCCTAGCACAATGGCCTCGACCACTCCGGTCAGAACAGGATTGTTGCACCCGGTGATGGCTCCGTCCCAGTAACGCTTGCCCGGTTCACTGGGGAACTCGGCCGGCTTGTCAAAAAACAGAACCGGCGCGTTGGAGGAGGCATGAATAGCCTCGGCAAGCCGCACCTGGGCGGCGTCACCGTCTCCCCATGCCGGGCCGCTGGCCGGCGCGGAGCGGAAAAAGCGGCTGCGGCTGCGGTCGTAGTCGAAACCCACAATGAGCAGGTGGATTGCCTTGCCGGTCTCGCTGCTGCGGATGTCGGCCGCGGCCTCGTGGAGCAACCAGCCGCCGCGCTGAGGCAGGGCAGCGTGCAACCCAATCAGCTTTTCTTCGGTCTTGTACTTGGGCGTCTCTGGCAAATGCGGCTTTTCCACAAAGATGCTCTTGCGCTTCTCTTCGCTGAGGAAGAAGTTCAGCAGGGTGGTCAGGGACATATCTTCCACCAGTGCGCCCAAAACGATACTTCCGCCGGAATTGGCGGCGGCCAGATCGAAGTCTTGCAACACCTGGTGGCCGGTTGCGTTTCCGCCATACAGATCGATCAGGGCCATTACTTGGATCAGCGCCCAGGAACCGCCGCCATCCAACGATAGAACTCGAAACTTGGCCATTCTGCCTCCTTGGGGATCCCCGGGCAGATACTGCCCAGGGAGTGCTTCGCCTATCTTTGTATCACCGAATCGCACGGAAATGTGCGAATTGCCCTCAAATTGCATCGCTGGACACCGCTACGCGATGCGATAACACCGGTGCGCGGCCGGACCGCGTCCCAAGTGGTGTCTTATCTGCTCTAAAGCTGATTGGGCCGGTGCCGCGGCAGGATCGGTTTTTTGCACCAAGACTTGTGAAATCCACAGATTCTTTCACTTTTTGCACTTGCTTCCACAGATTGAACCAGCCTACTCTCCATTTCAGTTGGTGATCGCGCAGGGAATCGGAAACGCAGTTTCGGTCAGGCAGGACGATGCGGGATTGATTGAACTCGGCAGTTCATAGCCGGCAAAACCGGTGAATGAAAAGTCGGGATGAAATTGAAAAGGCATCCAGAGCGTGAGTGGAATGTGCAAGAGCCGGTTGGGCACGAAGATTCATCCGCTGGCCTAGCCAGAGGATGCAAAGTTCGAGTCAAGCCGGGGAGTCATCGGCGACCCAGCCGCAGATGCAGGATTCGGGGCGACCCGGGGACGCGTGTGCGGCACAGTCGAGGGGTGTGAGATTCGAGGAAACTCGAAGACTCCATTGGAAGGCGGGAGGACGGAGCGAGGATTGGGGGCAACCCCGATACTCACCGTCATCCGGGCTGGAAGGTGCAGGATTCGAGGAATCTTGAAGAACCCATCTGAAGGCGGGGAGGGTGGAGCGAGGATTGGGGGCAACCCTGGTGCTCACCGTCAGTCAAGCTTTAAGGTGCGGATTCGAGGAAACTTGAAGAGCCGGTCTGAGGGCGCGGAGGATGGAGCGAGGACTGGGGGCAACCCCGGCACTCAACATCAATCGAGCAGGAGGATGCAGGATTCGAGGTGACTCGGAGCTTGATTCCAAGGCTGAGCGGGGCGATGCATGGTTCGAGTAACCTGCGGGTTCATTGCTTTGAAGACGCCAGAGACTCCGGTCTCTGGCGTCTTCGCGTTTGGCCGGCAGAGTGCCCCAAGCCCGCTTCCCTATGGGACTCCGGATGAATGGTCGGTTCCGCCAACCCTTGAAGCGCAGGATTAACATACACGCCGCGGCAACCACTTACGGCGCGGGCGACGGGCTACTACCGGTAAGGCGCGCTTCCAAACCGGCCCCTTTGAGGGGCCGCCAATCATGAATCCTTCGGCTCTGCCGGATAATATCTACTACCTGGCAACGGGCGCGCCTGGCGCTTCCTGCGCCGACTTGGCTTTCTCCTGGGCGTTTTCGAGCTTCCTGGCTTGCGAATCTTCATTGGCCTTTTGCATGGCGCGGGTAATATCGAACTCGGTCTTCGCCTCCTCTTTTTTCCCCTCGGCCTGATAGAGCCGCCCCAGCCGCCAGTGGACTTTTTCGTCGCTGGGATCTAGCTTTTCGGCCATCTTCAGTTCCCGCAGGGCGTCGTCCCTGCGGCCCGCCTGCGTATAAAGAATGCCCAAATCGAGATGAACCAATTCCTGCCCCGCGTCGATGCGAAGAGAATTCTCGAGCAGCGGCAGCGCGGCCTCGGGGTGGTTCAACTGGGTCTCTGTATCGCCCAGATAGATCATGGCCTGAACGTGATTCGGGTTGTTGTTGAGCTCGGCCTGGAACTCGCTGGCCGCCTCCTCGTACTCCTTTTGGATCCAAAGCAGGTAGCCCAGGCCGAAGTGAACCTCCGGCTGCTTGGGGTCGGCCTTCGCGGCGGCGCGGAACTGCTGGATGGCGCCAGTGCGGTCCTTTGTTCCATCCAGGGCCTCGCCGGCCAGCATGTCGGCCTCCGCCGATTCGGCATTCAGCAGCAGAATCTCGTGATACACATCCAGCACGCACTGGTATTGTTTGGTCCACAAGCAACTGTGCGCCAGGGTCAGCCGGATTTGCAGGTTCTGCGCATCGGCTTGAGCGGCGGCCTTCAGATAAGGCACCGCCTCGGCATACTCGCCCAGCCCATAATGCGCCATGCCCAGCAATATGGTCAGCTGCCGAGCCATGGGCGAGTCTACAGGCTCGCTCTTGAGCAGCGGTTCGAAGACCTGAATTGACTCCTTCGCCTCGCCGCCCTTGAAGAGAGCCAGGCCCAGGTTGAGTTGCAGGCCCGGAATCTTCGGACCCAGCTCCAGCGCTTTGCGATAGAGCGGCACAGCCTCCTTGTAGTGCTCCTGCCGCGCTTCCAGCAGCCCAAGGTGGGCGTAAGGCTCCGGGCTCGATGGATGAGCGTGCAGATACACGCGCCATGCGGCCTCGGCCTCGGCGTTCTTGCCCTGCTGCTCAACGGCCAGCGCCGTTTGCCGCTCTGGGTCCGGTGAGGAAGCCGTCTGGCCCAGGCACTGCGCCGCCGTCATCGCCAGCATCATCGTCAGTGTGGCGCGGATTCGCAGTCGCATTCTGAGCCTCGCTCCTCGGCATCGTCAATTTTATTCGACGCCAGCAAAGCGCGCACAAGAACCGCATGCAGAATAACCCTGGCAGTCTCCGGCGCACCGCATTCTCCCGCCGCACCAGCCGCCTCGCGGAGGGGCTTCATGTCGCCTGTGTTACCGGTGCACGGGCGGCACGAGATCGGTTGCCGGTCAAAGAGGGACGGGCTGTTGGCTTGTCCCGCTTTAGCCTGTGAGAGGAAGGCGAGGCAAGTGCAAGATGCAAGCTGGTTTTCCGGTGCAATAATGGAGCTGAGCAGCCCGCGCATCTGCCGGCGCCGCGCAACCCCGATGAACCTGCCCAACTCCATCTCGATGAGCCGGATCGTCATGATCCCACTCTTTCTCTGGATCCTATCGACGCACTTTCCGTGGCGCGGCGTGCACGGAGAGCAGGAGATTCTGGCCTCGGTGCTCTTCATTCTGGCATCGATTACCGACGGACTGGACGGTTACCTGGCCCGCAGGCGCGGCCAGATTACCACTATGGGCATGTTGCTGGACCCCATCGCCGACAAGATCATGGTGACCAGCGCGATTGTCGCCCTGGTCGCCTACAATCCTCAGGTCGTCAAGGTCTGGATCGCGGTGGTCATCATCGGACGCGAGTTCCTCATCAGCGGCCTGCGCTCGATTGCCTCGACGGAGGGCTTCACCATCGAGGCCAGCGACCTGGGCAAATTGAAGACGGTCACCCAGATCGTCGCTGTTGTCTCCGCGATCCTGGCCCATCACTGGGACCGGTGGGAGTTCGGCGTGCTTGTCATTCCGGTCAACTGGATCGCCATCGCCGCTATTTACTTCACCGTGCTGGTCTCCTCCATCTCCGCCATCGACTACTTTGTGGGCTTCTGGAAGAAGATCGACCGCGCCAGCAAGGACCGCCGCAAGTCCTTCGTGCTCACCCGCCGCAAGAGCGCGGGCACGCCCTGACGCCTATCGGGAGGAGATGACAGGTCAAGAGGCCCGGGCTTGGCCGGGCCTCTTGGCGTAGGTGAAATGCGTTGGGCGGGCGGTTACGCCATCGCTGCAACCGGTTCCGCAATGCGGGCGACCTGCGCTCCAACCGGCACTGAGGCGAGGGACGGCGAGACAGCGGCCGGCTGTGCATGGACAGGGCGGGTAAGGCGATGAACGAAGTGGTAGGGCGGCCATGGGCCGGAGATCTGCATCTGGCACTCCCGCAGCTGGGCGCTGGTAGCCGCGAACTTGCTCTGGTAGCGTTCCACGCACTTGCGGTCGATGAGGTGGGCGATGTCCAGCACCATCTTGCCGCTTTCGGTAAGCCGGCAGGTCACCTCCTCGTCCAGA
>JBEKDH010000002.1:0-55143 GCA_050014455.1 Occallatibacter sp. | reverse complement strand
CTGCCGGCGTAATCACGGTGCGCCAGGCTGAGTTGGGAGAAGTTGTCGCGCCGGGGTCTCCGGTGGTCACGCTCGCCGACCTCGACCACATCTGGCTGCGCGCCTACATCGCAGAGACGGACCTGGGCAGCATTCATTGGGGCCAGGAAGCGACTGTAACCACAGATACCTATTCTGGCAAGCAGTATCGTGGGCGCATCTCGTTCATCTCATCGAGCGCGGAGTTTACGCCGAAAAGCGTCCAGACCTACAAGGAGCGGGTAACTCTTGTCTATCGGATCAAGATCGATATAGACAACCTGAATCACGAATTGAAGCCAGGCATGCCAGCGGACGCTCATCTTGACCTCGTCGCGGCCCAGCCTTCGACATCTGCGCCGCCTAAGCAATGACGGACCGGCTCCAACCCGCGATCGCCGCCGCAGGGCTCACGAAGAGCTTTCCTGGCGTGCGCGCCGTCGATGCCCTGAGCTTCGATGTGAACGCAGGAGAGATATTTGGCCTGGTCGGCCCCGATGGGGCAGGGAAGACGACCACCCTGCGCATGCTTGCCGGCATCATGCCGCCCGATGCAGGCAGTGCCACGGTTGCCGGCTTCGATGTGGTTCGCGATCCCGAGGGCGCCAAGCATGCTCTGAGTTATATGCCGCAGCGTTTCGGTCTTTATGAAGACCTGACCGTCGATGAGAACATCCGCTTCTACGCTGATTTATTCGGCGTGAAAAAGGCCGAGCGCGAAACTCGTTCCGCGCAACTGTTGCAGGCAGCGGGAATGAGCGAGTTCCGCGGGCGGCTCGCGGGCAAGCTTTCAGGCGGCATGAAGCAGAAGCTCGGGCTGGTCTGCGCTCTGATTCATCGTCCGAAAGTGATTCTGCTGGATGAGCCGACGACGGGCGTCGATCCCGTCTCGCGCCGCGACTTCTGGCGCATTCTTTATGAGTTAGTAGCAGAGGGAGTGGCGATCCTGACCTCGACTGCCTATCTCGATGAGGCCGAGCGCTGCCATCGCGTAGCGCTGCTCGACCGAGGCAGGTTGTTATTCTGCGACACGCCCGCAAACCTCAAAGCCAAGATGAGAAGGGGCGTCCTGTCAGTTACCTCAGCGGAGCCGCGCAGGCTGCGAAGCGAACTCGAAGCTGCCGACGGCATCTCCAGTCTTGTGCTGACCGGTGACGGGCTGCATGTCGTGGTGGACGATGCCGCGCGCCGCATTCCCGAGTTTGAAGCACGGCTGAAGAGCGCGAACGTGACCTTCGACGCGATTCAGCAGGTGACGCCAACGATCGAGGATCTGTTTGTGGATGCGGTCCAGAGCGGAGCGTCGTCCCATGCCTGACCAAGCTGCGTCCGTCGCGATCGAAAACCTGGAGAAGCGCTTTGGCGACTTTGTAGCCGTCGACCGGATCAATCTCGAGGTTGGCAAAGGGGAGGTCTTCGGATTTCTCGGGCCGAACGGCGCCGGCAAGTCTACCACCATTCGCATGCTTTGCGGGCTGCTCAAGCCTACCTCGGGCAGCGCGCTGGTTGCGGGCTACAACGTGGCTCGCGACCCTGAAGCCGTGCGCCAGAATATAGGCTACATGTCGCAGAAGTTCTCGCTCTATAACGATCTCAAGGTCATCGAAAACCTGCGCCTCTTCGCCGGCCTCTATAGCGTGCCCGCAAAGACGCTGAAGGAGAGGATTGAATGGGCGCTGGCCATGGCGAACCTTAAAGGGCAGGAGAATCTCATTACCGGCACGCTTCCTGGCGGCTGGAAGCAGCGGCTGGCGTTGGGTTGCGCGGTGCTGCATAAGCCGCGCATTCTTTTTCTCGATGAGCCGACCTCCGGCGTCGATCCTATATCGAGGCGTCAGTTCTGGGATCTGATTCACCAGATGGCGGAGGATGGAGTTACCGTGTTTGTAACCACGCATTACATGGAGGAAGCGGAATATTGCAATCGCCTGGCGCTGATCTTTCGCGGCAAGATCGTGGCTCTCGGCTCGCCGTCGGAGCTGAAGCGGGATTCAATGCGCGGCGAACTGCTGCTGATCGAATGCGAGCCTCTCGGCAAGGCCGTTGAAGCGCTGCAATCGGTGCCCGATGTCATGGATGCCGCGGTCTTTGGCAACGCTTTGCATCTGGTTGTTGCGGATGCCGCCGCGGCGATGCCGCAGATTCAGAAGTTTCTTGCGGACAACGGAATCGGCGTGAGCAGAATCGAGCGCATACGCCCCAGTCTGGAAGATGTCTTTGTATCTCTCACAACCGCGGGCAGTGCCGCAGAGGAGCGCAAATCATGAGTCTTACGCGCTTGCTCGCCGTGGCCAGAAAAGAAGTTATTCAGATACTCCGCGATCCGCGCAGCCTGATGATTGTCGTCATCATGCCGGTAACTCTGATGCTGCTCTTCGGCTACGGCGTCAATCTGGATCTGAAGGGCCTGCCGATTTATGTTTACGACCGCGATGGCAGCCAGCAAAGCCAGGATCTGCTGAAGCGCTTTCAGGCCAGCGAGTACTTCCATGTGGCGCGCGTAGTCAACGGTTATCCGGCGATTGCTCGGGCGCTCGACGACGGCCACGCCAAGATGGGGATCGTCATTCCATGGGATTTTTCCTTGCGGCTGCGCGACGGCGGTCCCGTTCAGGTTCAGGCCCTCGTCGATGCCACCGACGACAACACGGCCAATGTGCTCACCGGCTATGCCCAAGCGGTCGTTCAGGGCTACTCGTCGGAGATTCAACTCAACTGGCTGCGTGAGCGCGGCCTGTCTCTCCAGCCCGCCGCGATGAGTATCGAGACTCGCACCTGGTACAACGAGGATCTCGAGAGCAGCGCGTTCATTGTTCCCGGTGTACTGGCGCTGGTCATGTCGGTGATCGGCGCGTTCCTCACCTCTCTTACCATCGCTCGCGAGTGGGAGCGCGGATCGATGGAACAGTTGATCTCCACTCCCGTAAGCGCGATGGAGATCATGCTAGGCAAGTTGGCGCCCTATTTCGCGCTCGGCATGTTCGATGTGATTGTCTGCGCCGCGATCGCCATCTACTGGTTCCAGGTGCCGTTTCGCGGATCGTATCTCACGCTGTTGGTCAGTTCCGCCCTCTTTCTGGTGGTCGTGCTATCGCTTGGGTTCTTCATCTCCGTGATCGCGAAGAGCCAGTTTGCCGCCAGCCAGATCGCGCTTCTTGTCACATTTCTTCCCGCCTTCCTGCTTTCCGGGTTTTTGTTTCCCATCGAGCAGATGCCCGTCGTTTTGCAGTGGTTTACCCGCATTCTGCCGGTTCGCTACTACGTTGCACTGCTGAAGCAGATATTCCTCAAGGGAACGCCCACCGCCATGCTTTACGTCGATCTCATTCCCCTGGCTGTCTTTGCGCTCCTTCTAACTCTGTTGGCTACGCGCACATTCCACAAGAGGCTCGAGTAAAGGAGAGAACGCATGTTTGGACGCCTGAAACAGATGTTGATCAAGGAGTTCATACAGGTCTTCCGCGACAAGCGGACGCGCTTTCTGCTCTTCGGGCCGCCAATCATTCAGATGATGGTCTTCGGTTACGCGGCCACCTTCGACATTCACCATGTTCCCACGGCTGTGCTGGATATGGATCACAGCCAGGAGAGCCGCGAGCTGACCTCGCGCTTCACGTCGAGCCCTTACTTCGACGTGCAGAGGCAACTCACGGATTCGCGTCAGATTCGCGATCTCATCGATCGGGGAAAGGTCACCGTGGGTCTGGAGATCGATGCCGGTTTCGCGCAAAAGCTGCGCAAGGGCGAGACCGCGCCGCTGCAAGTGATTGTGGATGCAACCAACTCCAACACCGCCCTGATCGCATCGAGTTATATCGCGCAGATCGCGCTCGGCTTTGCCCGCGACTATCAGCAGGACCGCATCTACCGGATTGCGCCGCAAATGGTGGAAGCCATTCCATCCGTCGAGCTCGAACAGCGCCCGTGGTATAACCCGGGATTGAGCAGCCGCTGGTTCTTTATTCCGGGGATTATCGGCAGCCTGACGCTGGTGCTGGTGATTACTCTGACGGCCTTTGCGGTGGTCCGCGAGCGGGAGATCGGCACGCTGGAACAGATCATGGTAACGCCCATTCGCCCTGCCGAGTTTATTCTCGGCAAAACGCTGCCATTCTTCCTGATCGGCCTCTTCGATGTCTCGCTGATTGCGGCGGTAGGGACACTCTGGTTTCAAGTTCCGTTTCGCGGGAACATTCTGGTATTGCTTGCGGGTTCTATCCTCTTCCTTCTTTGCATGTTGGGAGTAGGTCTTCTTATCTCGACTGTTTCGTCCACGCAACAGCAGGCCATGGTAACTGCTTTCTTTTTCATCATGCCGTCTGTCAGCTTTTCCGGTTTCGGATTCCCGATAAGTACCATGCCCCAGTGGATGCAGTATTTCAGTTATGCAATTCCGCTGCGCTATTTTCTGGTCGTACTGCGCGGAACCTACCTGAAGGGCGTGGGGATGGAGATCCTGTGGCCGCAGATGGCTGCCATGGCGGGCATGGCAATCAGCCTGCTCACGATCGCCATCTTCCGCTTCCACAAGGCCCTCGATTGAGGCTGTGCCGGAGGAGCGGATCGCCGCCATTGAGCGCGAAAGGAAGCTCCTCCTCGAAACGCACCGGCCAGCCCTGCCCCGAAGAGGCTAGAATTGGAAGTTCCAGCGGCTTCACTCCGATTGGTGATACTCGGTCCTTCCTGTTGGTGGTACTTTACCCTTTTGGCCCTCTTTTGATCGTCGCGACTGTGCCGGAAGGACGAGCGTGGCCTGCGGGCAGATCGTTTCCGGCGCGCCAGAGGATCCTCCGGGGAATCCGTCGCCTTTTGTCCGGTTGGCTTTGAGTGTTCGGGAGCAAGGTTTCTGATGATGGAATTCCATATTTCTCGGGATGCGCGTGAACGCTACCAGTTCACGGAGTCTCTTTTCTCTTACACGGGGAACGTCGTTTTCGCCAATTTAGGCGCCTGCCGCGAGTTCGCGCATCGCATGAACCAGGTGCGCGAGGTTGAAAAGCACCCGGACCGCGCGGTTCATGCAGGCGAGCTCTACGCCATGGGCCTGATCGATGAGGCCAGCCACGTCCTGATCGCGCGCTACCGCGAGCGGTTTGATCCAGAGGCGATGACTGCCGCCCTCGACTGGTTCTCAAAGCGGGTGGGCGCTGAGGCGCTTGAAGGCCTGCTGCTTGCGTTCGTCGAGCGCTTTCCAGGGGCCAGCGTGATCGGCGGCCAGGAGACGCCGCGGCAATGGCTGGCTGCCGAAACCGATGGCACACCGCACCGGGCGGTCGCGCTGGAAGAGTTGATGCTGCTGTGGATTGCCAACGGCAATGAAGCTTTTCGGCCCTTCGAAGAGCTTTTTGCGGACAAAGCTCTGGCCGAAAAGACGGTTTATCGCCAGGTGACTGAAGATTTGCCCGCCTACTTTGCCACGCGGCCTTCGATTCCGCTTCCCGCCTCCGATCCCGTTAACCTGCTACAGTTGCTGCGCGCGCCGTCCCTGGCCTCGCCCCGTTCGCTGCGCGAGCAGCTCGCCCTGATTCGCAGCCTCTGGAAGCCCCTGCTCGGCGAGAGCCTGGAGCGCCTTCTGGAACTGGCCGGCGAGATTCTGCATGAAGAAGAGCTTGCCATCTGGATGCAGTTCCATCCACCGTCCCAGCAGCGCCAGCAGCAGTGGCCCTCTCCCAGCGGTCCTTCCGAGGTGCCGACCTTCGGAATGAGCGACCCGGCTCGCGAGTATGAGAAATTCAGCGCCGACACGGCCTGGATGCCGAGCACGGTGCTCGTCGCCAAGAGCACGTACGTGTGGCTGGCGCAGCTCAGCAGGCAGTACGGGCGCCGAATCGCCCGCCTGGATGAGATTCCCGACGAGGAACTTGCAACCCTGGCGCGGCGGGGGCTCAACTCGCTGTGGCTGATCGGCGTGTGGGAGCGCAGCCGCGCGTCCAGGACGATCAAGCAACTATGCGGCAACCGCGACGCAGTGGCCTCGGCCTACTCGCTCTTCGACTACTCGATCGCCAAGGATCTGGGTGGCGAGGCAGCTTACACCAACCTGCGCGACCGCGCCTATCGGCACGGCGTCCGGCTGGCCAGTGACATGGTGCCAAACCACATGGGCATTGACTCGCCCTGGGTTATCGAGCACCCGGACTGGTTTATCTCCCGGCCGGATGCGCCCTATCCAGCCTATAGCTTCAACGGCCCCGATCTCTCCCATGATGGGCGCGTGGAGATCAAGATCGAGGACCATTACTTCGAGCAGAGCGATGCCGCGGTGGTCTTCCGCCGGCGCGACCGGGCCAGCGGCGAGACCCGCTACATCTATCACGGGAACGACGGCACCAGCTTTCCCTGGAACGATACGGCGCAGCTCGATTACCTGAATCCGGCGGTGCGCGAGCAGGTGATCCAGACCATCCTGCACGTGGCGCGGCTGTTTCCGGTGATTCGCTTTGACGCGGCGATGACCTTGGCCAAGCGGCATTTTCACCGGCTGTGGTTTCCGGGGCCTGGGGCCAGCGGCGCCATCCCCTCCCGCGCAGAATTTGGCATGAGCCAGGCCGAATTCGACGGGCATATGCCGCAGGAGTTCTGGCGCGAAGTGGTGGATCGCGTGGCCGCCGAGGTACCCGGCACGCTGCTGCTGGCTGAGGCATTCTGGCTCATGGAGGGCTACTTCGTCCGCACCCTGGGCATGCATCGCGTCTACAACAGCGCTTTCATGAACATGATGCGGGACGAGGAAAACGCCAAGTACCGCTCGGTCATCAAGAACACCCTGGAGTTCGATCCCGACATCATGAAGCGCTACGTGAACTTCATGAGCAATCCCGACGAGCGCACGGCCATCGATCAGTTTGGCAAGGGCGACAAGTGCTTCGGTGTGGCCGCGGTGATGGCTACGCTGCCCGGCCTGCCCATGTTCGGCCATGGCCAGATCGAGGGATTTACAGAGAAGTATGGGATGGAGTACCAATGGCCCCGCTACGAAGAGACTGCCGACCATTGGCTCGTTGAGCGCCACGAAAGGGAGATTGCTCCACTGTTGCACCGGCGCTGGCTCTTTGCCGAAAGCATCGACTTTCTGCTCTACGACTTCTTCGAGCCCTCGGGTTCGGTAGACGAGAACGTCTTCGTTTACTCCAACCGCAAGGGCGGCGAGCGCGCTTTGGTGGTCTATAACAACCGCTACGGCACGGCCCGCGGGACTATCGATTTTTCAGCGGCCTACGCCGACAAGAGCGCCGGGCAACTCAAGCAGCAGCGCCTGAGCGAAGGCCTGGGTGTGACAGCGGACTCCAGCTTCGTCCTTGCCTTCCGCGACTCGCTCACCGGGCTTGAATACCTGCGCAGGGCTGCCGATGTCGCCGAGCGGGGATTGACGCTCGATCTCCACGCCTACCAGTGCCACGTCTTCCTCGATTGGCGCGAATTGCGCTCGACAGCGGAGCAGCCTTGGGACCGGCTCTGCGATCAGCTGAATGGAAGCGGCGTTGCCAGCCTGGACGATGAGCTGGTGAATCTGGAGCTGCGGCCTGTGCATGAGGCGCTGCGCCTGCAACTCGACCCGGCCCTGGTGCGCATGTTTGCGGGCGTTGCGGAGCACCCTCGCGCCGTTGCCGCCGGACCCGCTGCCCTTGCCAATGACAAGAAGATACTGCAGGAACGCAACGCCTTCCTCGAGCTTGCGTGGAAGCGCTGCGAGGCCTTTTTGCGCGCGGCGCAAACGGCCTATGCCTCGCGCCTCGGTCAACCAAGGCACGTTGCCCATCCGGCAACGCTGGCATCGCTGGCACCCGTCTTCCGCGAGCGCCTGCGCGCCGCCATGCGCATTCCGGCCATCGAAGCGCTATCCCCGGCTCCTTGGACCGTTGCCGCTCGGCGCGTGCTGCCGAGTTCCAGTCCGCAGTTCACAGCCACGGCCATGTGGGGTCCGCTGCTCGGCTGGTGCGCCCTGGAATTGCTGGCTGAATCCATCGATGCCGAAGACCCGCACCGGGTGGCGCTGGACCTCTTTGACCGGCTTCGCCTGCGCGAGCCGTTCGCGCGGGCCTTCGGCGCCCTCGGGTTCGAAGGCGAAGAGGGTTGGCGAGTCGCGGCCCGAATCAAGGTTCTGCTGCTTAGTAACTCCGGTGTCCTGAAGAAAGAGGATGCGAAAGCGGAAACCGTGCCCGCCGTGGTCGCGGAGACGCCTGCGAGCGCCGCCACTGGAGACGCGACGGAACCGGCTGTCCATGCTCAAGCGGCGATCCCTCCGCTAGATTCAGCGCGTGAAGCTCCTCCTGAGCCGGCAGCCGCCGGGGACGAAAGAGTGGCTCTGTCGCCCGAGTTGTGGCTCGACGCGGATGTGCGCTGGCTGACCGGCGTCCACGAGGCTGAGGGGCACGCTTACCTGGTTCGCGAGCCGTACGAGGAGCTTCTTTGGTGGCTTCTCATGCCGTCGCTGCTTCGCCTGGCTGGCCAGGCAGCCCCCAGCCGCGGCGAGGTGGAGGAGATGAGCAGAACCGTCGAAGAGGCGCTGGCAACGGCCGAGGCCGCCGGCTATCGCATCGATGCGCTGCTCGCTCCGGGCCTGACTTCGGAAACCGGCTCGGCCGCTGCGCAGGATGCCGGGCCCCAGCCGGCTGCACAGGAAGAGCCATATATTGAACTGAGCGGAAACAGCACTGCCTGAGGAGATTGCCGGGTTGGGCGCGCCCGTCGCCACGGGAGGAGCGGACTCGCAATTTGGCCGTGTTCATGGCCTTGAGCCCAGGGCATTTCTTCAGCTAGCCAGGGAGGTTGATTCAATGCACATTGCGTTTGCCGCTTCCGAGTGTGTTCCGTTTGCCAAGACTGGCGGGTTGGCCGACGTGGTGGGCGCGCTGGGGCCGGAGCTGGTGAAGCTGGGCCACCGGGTTACCGTCTACCTGCCCCTGTACGCGGGGGTAAAGCGGTACATCGAAGGCGAGTGGAAGTATGCGGCGCGGTCGATCACCATTCCCTTCCAACACTACAACCGCTTTGTGGGGATTGTGGACGGCGGCCTTCGCGGCGGGGCTCAGTTCTACTTCGTCGATTGCCCGGAGCTCTTTGACCGGCAGGGGCTCTATGGAACCAGGGCAGGGAATTATCCCGACAACTGGGAGCGGTTTGGGCTCTTTTGCCGCGCCGTGCTTGAGGCAACCAAGCTGCTGGATGTGCCTCAGGTCTTCCATGTTCACGACTGGCAGGCGGCACTGATTCCGGTTTACCTGCGGACGGTCTATAAGCCGGACCCGCTGCTGCAGGGCGCCGGGGTGGTGCTGACCATTCACAATGCCGGCTACCAGGGGTTGTTTCCGCCGGTTACCACTGAGCGGCTGCTCTTTCCATGGGAGATATTCACTATGGATCTGTTAGAGCAATTCGACCTCTTCAACTTTCTCAAGGGCGGGCTCGTTTTCTCCGACATTCTGACCACGGTGAGCCGGAAGTACGCCGAGGAGGTTCAGACGGCGGAGTTTGGCGAGAAACTGGACGGCGTGCTCCGCGGGCGTGCGGCCGACTTGCGCGGGATTCTGAACGGCGTGGACTACACCAAGTGGGATCCGGCCACGGACGCCAACCTGACAGCGCACTATTCGCTGGACGATCTGGCGGGCAAGCGGGAGTGCCGTGCCGATCTGCTTCATGCCTTTGGCCTGGAAAAGGTGCCGGAGAAGACGCCGGTGATCGGGATTGTCTCGCGGTTTGCCGAGCAGAAGGGCTTCGACCTTGTGGCTGAGATTGCGGACCGGCTGACCGATCGGAATGTGGTGGTGGTGGCGCTGGGAACGGGCGAGCCTTACTACGAGTGGTTCTTCCGGGATTGGGCCTTCCGGCATACGCCGCAGGTGGCCGTGAAGATTCGCTACGACGACGCGTTGGCGCACAAGATCGAAGCTGGATCGGATATCTTTCTGATGCCCTCGCGCTATGAGCCTTGCGGGTTGAACCAGATCTATTCGCTTAAATACGGGACCGTGCCGGTGGTGCGGGCCACCGGCGGCCTGGACGACACCATCCAGGAGTGGAACCCGGAACTCTGCACGGGAACGGGCTTTAAATTCGAGGGCGTGGACTCGCTGCGTCTCCTCGATGCGATTGACCGAGCTCTGGCTGCGTTTGAGGATGAGGCAAGCTGGAAGAAGCTGATGCGGAATGGCATGGAGCGCAACTATAGCTGGGAGCAGCCGGCCCGGGAGTACGCGGCTGTTTATGAGGAAGTGGCAAGACGGCGTTCCTGAAGATGCCGCACCGTCTGTGAGCTCGCGCTTAGGAACCTTTGAACAAGTCCAGGTTGTGTCAGGGCACGACTTCAGTCGTGCCGCAAATGCGGCAAAATCAACGCGGGCTTTAGCCCCTGAGGGAATCTGAACCTTGCCCGGGGGACTCGATCAGAGCTTCCCTAAGGGTCGGATGCCACCGCGGGCAGCCGCAGGTTGCGCACCGCATAGTGGGCGCCATAAGGGGTCAGATGTCCGCTGTCGGCGTAGAGCAGGCGGTCCCCATCGCGGTAGGCGCAGTGGCCGGCGCTGTTGCATAGCGCGGGCTTCAGGTCGATCAGTCCTGCTCCATTTTCGCTCGGTACAGCAAGCCGCAGCGTGGCGACTGCGAGGGCATCGGCGGAGGCAATGCCGTTCACGGCGAAGCCGGGATCGCCCCCATCCTCCACCCCCAGCCAGGCGGCCAGGATGCCGCGCGCCGGGATCCGTGCGCTGCGAACTCTCTCCAGCGGATCGAAATCGAAATTGGGTATATCTTCCAGTACCAGGACGGTCTTGCCCGCCGCCCTCAGCGTCTCGACTTGCGCCCTCAGCGACGAAAGGAAGAGCGCGCGCACCGCATCGAGAGAGGGCATCGCGTTCGCGTGCGCCGGATCGGCGGTCAGCCAGCCTCGTTCCCAGGTGCGATCGAGGCAGCCCGCCCAGTCGCCTGCCAATATCACGATGCGAATGCGCCGATCGGACTGGAGCAGGCTGAGGACCTTGCGGTTGAAGTTCAAGCACCGCGCGGCCTGCGCTGGAATCAGCGGAATGTAGCGCAGGGCGCCGCTCAGCGGCAGGCAGGCGGCCTTGTTCAACTGGACCAAACCATATCCCTGTTCGCCGGCCGCCGAACGCAGCCCCGGAGCAAGGGCCGCGGCGTGGCTGTCTCCCCAGAGCGCGACCGCCGGTCGAGGGTCCGCTGGATCGTCGCAGCGGGCCGACAGGTTCGGCTGGTCGTCATCGTTGTCGATCAGGCATGGGTCCGAGGACAGGGAGGGGTTTGTGGCTTCCATCTGCGCCAGTTGCGGGTAGCGCTGGGGAAAGCCGTGGCTGAGCCAGCTTGCGGCGCAAGCGGCAAGCAGCGCAGCGCTGACCGCTGCGTAGCGGAGAAGCAGCGGCCGCGGCGCCAGGGTCGATCTGCGGAAGGGCTGCTCGATCAGGTAGAAGGAGAGAACTGCTGCCGCAAAGGCCACTGCAATGGCCGCGATTGGCGCTGCCCTCGGCAGTTTGTTTCCGCAGAGAATGTTGAGGTAGGCCAGCAGCGGCCAATGCCATAGGTACCAGGAGTAGGAGACCCTGCCCACAAAAGCCAGCGGCGGCAGGGAGAGCACGCGCCGGTTTGTCCAACTGCCGGGAACCGCGATGAGCATGGCCGTTCCCAGCACCGATGGCAGCGCCGCCACCCCCGGAAACAGCGAATGCGCATCGAGCAGAACCAGGGGCGCGAGGATCAGAATCAACCCTGCAAGGCTTATCGCCAGGGAGAAGCGCGGGTGGACGGGATTGCGCTGGCCTCTCTGTTCTGCAACCGCCAGAGCCACGCCTGCGCCAAGCTCCCAGGCGCGCGCCGGGAGCAAATAGAAGGCTGCCTGGAAGGCTCTCTGCGAATGGCCGTCGAGTTGGTATTGGGCAAGCAGCAAAGAAAGCGTGCAAACGGCAAAAATCGCGGGCAGCGTCCAATTGCGCCGAATGCGCGCCACCAGGACCATCAACAGCGGAATGACGGCGTAAAACTGCTCCTCCACGCCCAGCGACCAAGTCATCAACAAGGGAATCAGGTCGCTCTTGGTTTGAAAGTAATTGGCGCTGTGCCAGAAGAGTAGATTCGAGACCGACAGAGTGGCCGCGAAGGCGGCGCGCGCGCATTTGGCGGCTTCAAGCGGCGACAGCAGAACCAATGCGGCCAGCAGCGTGAAGGCCATCACGGCAAAAAACGCGGGCAGAATCCTTTTGGCGCGACGCTGATAAAAGCGCAGATAACTGAAGCTGCCGGCGCACACTTCTGAGTGAATATGGCCGCCGATCAGGTAGCCGGAGATCACGAAGAAGATGTCCACGCCAGTGAAGCCGCCGGTGATTCCAGGTACATTGGCGTGACAGAGCACCACGCTCAGGATGGCCAATGCGCGCAGGCCGTCGATGTCCGGACGATAGGACCGGGCAGACGGATCGATGTTGCTGAAGGGGATGGGCCCGTCGGCGCGCACTCACGCTTCTCCGCTGAAACAACAGAATTGCAGAGGGTGAAACGCGCAGTCTTACAGGTAAGACAAAGAACAAACCAATGTAAGGCAGAATTCTGCAGCCATTCTATACCACCGCAGCCTCCGCTCGAACCGTGCGGCTCTCGGTCGAAGCAACGTTGCTCGCAGCCTACTTTTCCGGCGCCGGGAACCGGAGGCCACGGAGCGCGAGGCGCGCCCCATCCGGCGAAAGGTGGCTGCTGTCGATATAGAGCAGGCTCTCTCCGTCGCGATAGGCGCATTGGGTGGAACTCTGGCAGAGGGCCGGCTTGGGATCGACAAGCGCCACTCCGGGTAGATGCGCTACAGCCCCCTCAAGCACGGAAACGGAAGCAGCAATCTGCGCATCATCGGCGGGAGCAGCAATCCCAGGGTCGGGGTCGCACTGGATGCCCAGCCAGCGTGCCAGGGCACGCCGCGCGGGAATGCGGGCGGTGCGGACCTTCAGCAAGGGGTCGAAGTCGAAGTTGGGCGTGTCTTCCAGCACGATGACCTGTTTGCCGGCGCCCTCCAGTGCACGGATCGAGGCGGTCAGCGATTCGAGATAGAGCCGGCGCGTGGCCTCCTGCGTGGGAGCCCTGGGTTCGCGGGCCAGGTCGGAGCTCAGCCAGCCGTCCATCCAGTTTCGATAGAGCGGCGCAGCCCAGGCGGCAGCTAGAATCACAACGCGGATGCTCCGATCGCTTTCGAGCAGGCCGAGCGCAGTGCGGTTGAAGCGCAGGCATTCCGAGGCCAACTGCGGAATCCTCGGAATGTAGTGCGTCGCGCCGGTGAGCGGCGTACACGAGTTTTTGCCCAGCTCCACAAAGCCGTATCCCTGCGCGTTGGCGGCCGAGCGCAGAGCGGGAGCAAAGGCCGCGGCATGGCTGTCGCCCCACAGGGCCACCGAGGGCCGCGCCGCCGAAGCGTCGAAGCAAGCTGGAGTGAGGTTGGGCTGGTCTGTTTCGCCGGCCAGGCAAGGGTCCGCTTTTAGGGTTTCGCCGGCAGCTTCCATGCGCGCCAAAGCAGGGAACCGCCGCGGCAGGCCGTGACCGAGCCAGATCACAGCGCATGCCACGAGCAATGCGAGGCTGACCGCCGCGTAGCGCAAAAGCAGCGGAATGGGCGGCCGGGCTGAGCGCCGGAAGGGCTGCTCGATGAAATAGTAGGAGAGCGCTGCGACCGCCAAGGCGGCGGCAGCGGCCTGCAGCGCAGCCGCCAGCGGCGGAGTTCCTTCGTACAGAATGCGCAGCAGAGCCAGCAGCGGCCAATGCCACAAATACCATGAGTACGAGACCTTGCCGATAAAGACCAGCGGGGGCAGCGAGAGCAGGCGGCGATTGATCCAATTGGCTGGGACGGCGATCAGCAGGGTTGTGCCCAAAACCGAGGGCAAGGCGGCCGGGCCGGGAAACGGCGTGGCCGCTGTGAGCAGAAAGATGGGAGCCAGCAGCGAGGCCAATCCCGCCAAGCTCACCAATTCGGCCAAAGCGTTTTCACGGATACTGCAATGCGATGGGTGCCCCACCCTCGCCGCTGTCATTCTGAGCGAGCGCAGCGAGTCGAAGAACCTGCTACTTGTAACTTTGCGGCTAGGGTGGGATGGCTTCGAGGCCGGCATCTGCCGGCTCTTGCGGTTCAACTCCGCTGCCGCCAGAGCGACGCCCGCGCCAAGTTCCCAGGCGCGCGCGGGCAGCGTATAGAACACCAGCATCGGGTAGCGGCCCAACAGGCTCCAGGCAAAGAGGAACGAAAGGGCGGATGTGGCGAGAACAGCGGGCAAAAGCCAGTTGCGGCGAATGCGCGCCAGCAAGACCATCAGCAGAGGAATTACCGCGTAGAACTGTTCTTCCACGCCCAGCGACCAGGTCATCAGCACGGGATTCAATTCCGTCTTGGCGGCAAAGTAATTGGCCGTTGCCCAGAACAGTATGTTCGACATCGAGAGGGTGGCCGCAAAGGCCGAACGCGCCGTCTGCATGGCCTCCACGGGCGAAAGCAGAACCAGAGCCGCCAGCAGAATGAAGGCCAGAACGGCGAAATAGGCGGGCAAAATCCGCTTGGCGCGCCGCCGGTAGAAACTCAGATAGCTGAAGCATCCGGCGCGCAGTTCCCCGTAGATATGACCGCCGATCAGGTAGCCGGAGATCGCGAAGAAGATATCGACGCCGGTAAACCCGCCCCTGACGCCAGGCACGCCGGCGTGATAGAGCACCACGCTCAGGATGGCCAGCGCGCGAAGGCCGTCGATGTCGGGACGGTAAGAACGATCGAGTTCGCCGGAACGTTGCGGCTGCTCAGGACGGTCGTGGCCGAGCGATGAGTCGAACCTGGCAGCGCGCACGCACGCCTCTCCGCGGAAGCAACGAAATTGCAGTTGGAGAAGCGTGCAGTCTTACAGGCAAGACAAAGAGCAGAAGAATGTGAGACAGAATTCTGCGACCATTCTATATCACGTTCGAGATTGCCCGAATCCCGTGGGCGACGGCGCCCACTTGACGGCAGGGGCATAAAGATAATCCTCGATGCGGACGCGCATGTTCCCTCGTTTCTCTCCGTCATCCCGGCAGAGTCCGCGGAGGTTCAGCCGCGGCAAGGGCCATTACATCCCTGGCTTGGCGGCCAGGATGGTCGTGCTGCCGCCCAGGCGCGTGGCGGTGGTGGGATGCTTGAGCGCATCCGCGATTGCCGGCGGCAGACCCTCGACGCCGAACCGCGCTGCGTAGAAAGCGAACTCGGCAAAGTCCCCGGAACCGAAGTGGGTGGATTGAGCGTCGGTTGTATAAGACCGGACGAGACTGGGGTCATCGACGGCGCGGCCGAAAAAGACAATGGCGTCGCGGAGAGTGTGGCCGCGGGCGCTATAGGCGTACAGGGGGAAGCCCTGGCGCGTGACCAGCTCCGCGATGACCACCAGCGGCTGAAGCGCGAAACCCTGGTAGTGGATGGCGTTCTCGTGGCGCGCCATCTCTTTGGGAAAAGCGCCATTGGGATCGATCTCGGCGATGGCGTCCACATAGGCCTGAATGCCGAATCGGAAGAGCTTGTCGTCGCTGGATGCTATGCCGATGACGGTTGCGGCCAGCGCGCGCCAGTAGTGATGATTGTTGTTGGAATCCCCGGGTTTCTCGAAAGAAATGTCTTTGTGAGCCGCGGTGCGCAGCCAGTCGGTCACTCGTCGCTGCTCGGCGGCATCCAGGGTCGAATCGTTTACCAGCACGGAGTCGGTGATGCCGGCAGAGCTGAGCGTCCACTCCACTTGATACCAGGCCTGCGAAGACTCGTCGCGGTCATAGTCGAGCAGGGCGCCTGCCTGGGCCCACGCATCGAGCTGGGCCAGCGCGCAAGCCGATTCCGCGTGGCTGCCGGTGGCCAGATACTGGTTCATGCCGGTGGTAATCCGGCCTTCGAAGGCCGCGTAGACACGCGTGGCCTCCGCTTCCGCGGGGTCGGTGGGGCCGTTCGAGCCGGAGAGATAGCGGTGCGGAATCTTCATTCTGCCAACCGGCGCGGCCACCAGCGGCGTCGCCACACAGGAGTGCAGGCCCTTCACGGCCGCCAGCAGAAGCGGATCGGTGGTGGAGCTTAGGATCGCCTGCCGGGAGGCAACGTCAACTACCGAGGCCTTCGGATCGGTGACGCGCTGGCCCAGGGCGGGCAGCGAGAATGCAAGGGCGAAGATGAAAATCCCAGCAACCTTCATGTCATAAGATCTCACACGGCATCTCCCAAAACCGCAAGCGCGTTCAGAGAACGGACTGCAGTTTCTGATCCGGCTGCGCAGGCGTCTTCATCTTCGGAATCCCGTGCTGATGGCAATCCACGCACTTGACCCAGTGAATGTTGTGTGAGCTGGACGCGCTGGCATAGGTGGTATCCATCTTCTCCACGTCGAGTCCGCAGTGAGACATCTGCGGGTGGCACGTCTTGCACGATGCCCGCGCGTTCTCATTGTGGTCGCCGTGGCACGAGATACAGCTCAGGCCCTCGTGCACTCCAATCGGCGTCCGATCGTCGCCCGAGCCCACCTGGCGCCCCCAGGCATTGGCGGCAGCAACCGTGCCCGCCTCAGGCTGTCGCGGGGCGTGGCACTGGTAGCAGATCGCCTGGCGCGGATCCTGACTCATATTCACCGCACGGGCGCCATCGTGCAGTTGGGGAATGTTCAGCGCCGCGGCGGCAAAGTGTAGGCTCTCCCGCCGTTCGTAGAAAGCCAGCCAATCGTGAACGGCCGCGCCCGCCACCGAGATGCGCGTGGCGGGCCTGGCTTCCGGCGCGCCGGTCCGGTGAATCCAATGGCACGCCTGGCAGGGAATCGCCGGCTCAATGGCGAACTCGGCGCGAATCAGATGCCAGGGGCCCACTGTGTTCTGCGGCTGGACCAGATCGCGGATGGAGCCATCGAAGTGCATTCCGTGGCAGCGAAGGCAGTCGTCCATCAGGTGTTGCTTGGAGTTTTGCACAGGGTTGGTAAAGATCTGGCCGTAGGTGGCGCTGTGCGGGCCGGCATGCCAGGTGGCATATTCGTGCCGGTGGCACTTCTCGCAGTTCGGCGCCATCTCCAGCACGTCCACATCGCGCAGCCGTATGGCTTCAGGCATTGGGCCGGTCAAATGGACACGGATGTGGCGCAGTTTGGTCGCCAGGCTCGCCTGGTGGCAATCCATGCAGCCCACGCCGCGGTGCGGAGAGCCATGCATGGCATCCACAAACGTGGCCATCTCGTGGCATCTCGCGCAGCCGTTCCCGCTTGGCGAAGTGTAATACCACGACGCGCCGAAGATGCTTAGGCCAACAATAACTACAATCGCAACAGTGGTTGAGGCCGCAAACTTCAAGAATCGCTTCATGACCGGAATCCCGTGCCCTTCCAATTGCGAACCAGCGCATCGGAGGCATAGTACGCGATGGCCATGATGGTCAGCACCGGATTGAAGCCTCCGTTGGTCACATGCACGCTGGAGTCGATGACGAAGACATTGTCGACGTCGTGAATCCGGCAGCTCTGGTCCACGACCGAACTCTTCGGATCGCTGCCCATGCGGCAGGTGCCGGCCTGGTGCTGGCCGGCCGAAACCTGCTCGGCCTTGTAGCTCATTAGAGAGGTGTCGATCGCTCCCGCCTCCTTCAGCCACGCCTGCGCTCGCTTGGCCTGCACCTCGCCAATCTCGAAGGTGTGGGGATGCACGTTCCCCATCAAGCGCACCACCGGCAGACCCCACTTGTCGCGCACCGCCGGATCGAGCGTAACCCGCCCCTCCGCTGTGGGAATCTGCTGGGTTGGCCCCATGATGACAATGCTGCGCTTATGCCAGTCGCGCATGGCCTGTTTGTGGCCAGCTCCCCAGCGCGGCGCTTTGTCGGGCAGCCGGTCGATCATATGAATCGGCAGGCGAATGAACTCGTTGGCCAGCATCCCTCCGCCGCACAGGCCGGGAGTGCCGTGGTTGTAGTCGGTGACTGCGATGGTTGCCCCTGGGCCCACGTCGTCGTAGGTCTCAAAGTCGAAGTAGCCTACAGCTCCGGTATAGTGGTGGCCCTGCAGATGGCGTCCTACCTGGTCGTGGCGATTGCCGAGCCCATCGGGAAACAGGAGGCTCTTCGAATTCAAAAGCAGCCGGGCCGACTCCGTTGCGCAGGCGGAGACCACAACCAGATCGGAGAGCTGTTCCTGCAAGCGTCCTCTCTCGTCGAAGTAAGAAACTCCGCGCGCTCGTCCCCTCTCGTCGGTCAGTATCTCCTTCGCCATGCACTCCGTGCGCAGTTCGCAGTTGCCGGTGTTGAGCGCGATGGGGATCACCGTGTTCTGCGAGCCGTTTTTTGCATCCACCTCGCAGGCGAATCCACAGCACCACCGGCAGCGCATGCACGGGCCGCGTCCATTGTAGGGCACGCTGTTGCGTGCCATGGGAATGTGAAACGGATGCAATCCCAGCCGCTTTGCCGCCGGCTCCAGAATGGCGAACTCGCGGCCGGGCGGCAGCGGCGGCATGGGCAATGGACGCTTGCGCGGGCCATGAAATGGCGTTCCCGAGTAGTCGCCCGAGATGCCGATCTCGTACTCTGCCTTCTCGTAGAACCGCTCCAGGTCGTCGTAGCCGATGGGCCAGTCTTCCAGAGAGCTTCCTGCCGGTGCTCCGTAAGTCGAGCGCATGCGAAAGTCCTGGGGCAGATAGCGCCAGGCCTGTGCGCCGTAGCTCAGCGTTCCGCCTCCGACGCAGGCGGCGTTGTTCTGGTAGCTGCCCTCGCTGGGCAGCACAATGTGCGGCACGCCCCTGGGATCGACCCAAACGCGCGGATTCCCTTCGTCCTCCGGCCCGAACGCATTGCCCAGTATGGTGGTGCGCTGATTGCGCAGGTCGTCCTTGCGGCAATCGTTGGCCGTGTACCATTTGCCGCGCTCCAGCAGCACCACGCTTAGGCCGGCAACGGCAAGCTCTTTGGCGACAATGCCGCCCGCCGCCCCCGCTCCGACAACGACAGCATTCACCCGCTTCATGACGGCGAGCCCTTTCTCAAGTCGTATTGCGCGCGGCCCAGCGGCGGCGGCTCAGGCAGCCCCAGCATCCTCCAACTCACGGCGTCGCGATTGCCTCCATGGCGCGGCGAGCCATAGTAACCCTCGAGGGTGTGGCCGCGCACCAATTCAAAGAATTCCCGATCCTGCCGCGAAAGTTCGCTGACAATCTCAAGCTGCTGCTGCGGCGGCAACAGGGCCAGATCCTGGCCGCATCGCTCCCGGCTTATCGCCTGAGCCTCTTCCAGGCCGCTCCGGTAAGCCTCCCGATGACGGCGGAAGTGGCGGACGAGTTGACGATCGATGAAGCTGAGAACGCCCGCCTGAGAGGCGCTGGGGAAATCGTCTGCGGGCACAATCTGGTCGCAGATCGCCGCCAGGGCCCGAGCCTGATCTTCGCTAAGGAACTCCCAGTTTTCCCCCTTGCCGGGAGCGCAGCCGATCACCATCGCCGCGCCTCCCAGTGCGCCGGCGGCCACAAACTGCCGTCGCGTCAGAAGGCACGCTTTCCTGCTCAAGCGCATGGGCATCTCCTTCAGGCTCGATTCAATTCCGCGGAATCCCCATCGACGCAAGAATGCGAACGAGCCGGATCGCTCTTCCGGTCCATGCTTGGCGCGCCCGCCCAGGCATGTCTGTGCCGCAAATCACCTTTGGACACGTCGGCTCGCGGCAACGGCGAATTCTGGAATGGCAAAGGCTCCTGAAATCTGGTTGGCCCTCCAATGCATCTTCTCAAGCGGGCGCAACTGTCCGTTTGCGAACGGTTGGTCTCGCTTCCGAACACGCCGGGGGACAGCAAATTGCATCGTCAACGGCCTAAGCATATAAGAATGAACGTCGAACCGCCCAGCCGGTTTGGCCGTCGGAGTGCACTGTTGGATAGCAGCGCTCCAGGAGCAGAATGGGAGTGGTTCGGAGGCTTCCTTGCAGACCGTGCTTCAAGACCTGCGTTACGCGATGCGCCAGTTGCGCCAGTCTCCGGGCTTTACGCTCGCCGCGGTGCTCACGCTGGCCATCGGCATCGGCGCCAATACGGCCAGTTTCAGCATCATGGACGCCGTGGTTCTGCATCCCCTGGAGGTGCCGGAGCTGGATCACGTCCTGACCGTTCAGGAGCAGCAGAATCGGGGCGATTTGAAGCCGGTGGCGCTGGCCAACTATGAAGATTGGCAGCGCCAGGATCGCTCCTTTGAAGAGCTGGCCGTCCACAGCCCCGCCGACATGGCCCTAACCGGGGCCGGCGACGCCGAGCACGTGCAGGTGGAATTCGTGTCGCCAAACTTCTTTTCCGTCATGCGGGCCAACCCGTTGCTGGGCCACGTCTTCAACCAGAGCGAAACTGAACCCGGCCGGAACAGGGTGGCGGTGCTGAGTCACTTTTTCTGGAAGGAGCACTTCGGCGCCGACACCGGGATTCTTGGCCGCAAGATCGAGCTGGACCAGCACGAGTACACCATCATCGGGGTGATGCCCAATACGCTGCAATATCCGCCAACCACCAACATCTTTCTCCCCTTTGCGCCGGATGCCGCCGAGCTTGGCAACCGCGGCGCGCACAATTACCTGGTCATGGGCCGCCTGCGCAAGGGAGTTGCGCCGGCCCAGGCGCAGGCGGAGATGAATCTCATTGCCGAACGCCTGTCGCAAGCCTATCCGGCCACCAACCAGGGTTGGCAGGTCAAGCTTGTGCCTCTGCTGGACGACATCAACGGCCCTTTCACGCCGCTTTTTTTCAACCTGATGCAGGGCGCCACGCTTTTTGTTTTGCTCGTGGTCTGCGCCAACCTGGCCAATCTGCAACTGGCGCGCGGCATTGCGCGCCGGCCGGAAATTGCCATGCGCACCGCCCTGGGCGCGGGCCGCGGGCGGATCATGAGGCAACTGCTTACCGAAAACATCTTGCTGGGGCTGGTTGGCGGAGCCGGCGGACTCGTAGTCGCGCAGCTCTACATGCGGATCTCCATCCAATCGCTGCCGCGGGAGGTTGGTAACTTCTTGGCCGGATGGTCCAACATTTCGCTCAACGAGCGCGCCCTGGCGCTCTCTCTGCTGCTCGCCATGGCCGCCGGAGCGGTCTCGGGCTTCGCTCCGGCGCTGGCGGCCCTGCGCGTCAACTTGGTGGATCAACTGAAGTCCGGATCGCGCGCCATCGCGGGCGCCGGCCGTACCCGCTGGCTGAGGAACGTCTTCGCGGCCGCGCAGATCGCGCTGGCCGTGGTGCTGGTGGCTGGCGCGGCGCTCATGTCAAGAGGCGTGCTGGCCATGCTGAACGCCGCCGATCGCTACGACCCCAGCCACATGCTCTTCTTCACCGTTCATCTGCCTGACGCGCGCTACGATACCGCGGAGAAACGGGCCGGCTGGCAGAACGCCACCCTGGAGAAACTGCGCGCGCTGCCCGGCGTCGAGCGAGCCGAGCTCACCACCACGCCCCCCTTGAGCGATTTCGCCCCACTGGACGATTGCCAGATCGAGAATCGCCCCCTGATTCCCGGCAAGTTTCAAAGCGCGCTGCGCATCCAGGCGAGTGCCGGATACTTTGCCGCCTTCCACATTCCCCTGGCCTCGGGACTGCCCTCTGGACGCCTGTTCGACAAGGACGACGATCTTCGCTCGCAGCCTGTTGCCATCGTGAGCCGGCGATTTGTGGAGCGCCACTTTCCCGGAGAAAGCCCCCTGGGGCATCGCATTCGCATGGGTTTGGGGCGCAGCGATCAGACCCCGTGGTTGACCATCGTGGGCGTCGCCGAGGAGACGGATTATGCCTTCTTCGCCAATGTCCATGCGCCGGCCGTGTATATGGACGCGGCCCAGATGCCGCCTGCCGGCGTCATGTATGCGGTAATGGCGGAGGGCGATCCGTTGGCCTTGGCGCCGGCGGCGCGTAAAGCGCTGGCGGCCCTTGACCCCGCGCTGCCGCTGGACGAAGTGAAAACCTACTCGCAGTTTATGCAGGAACATACAGTCGGCATGAAATGGTTCGCCAGGAACCTAGGCGCCGATGCGCTGATTGCACTGCTGCTGGCCGCTATCGGCATCTTCGCCGTGATGGCCAACCTGGTGGGTGAGCGGACGCGGGAGATCGGCGTGCGCCTGGCCATGGGGGCGCGCCGCGAAGACGTGCTGCGCATGATTCTGCGCCGGGCGGCTATCCTGACGGCGGTCGGGCTGGGCTTCGGTCTGGCGGGGGCTTTTGCCATGGCGGTTAGTTTGGCCAGCGTAATCTCTTTTGTGCACGCCAACGATCCAATGGTCTTCGGTCTTATCACCTCGGCCATCGCGGCCATTGCGCTGTGGTCAAGCTGGATTCCGGCGCGGCGGGCGTCGCGCATCGACCCCATGGTCGCCTTGCGCGACGAGTAAAAACAACTGGCGGCAACGGGCCGAGTAGTTCGCAGTACGGCTGAAGCGGCCCATTGAAGGAGTAGTTCATGCACACGGTGCTTCAAGACCTGCGTTACACATTGCGCCAGTTCCGCCAGTCGCCGGGCTTCACGATTGCGGCGGTGCTGACGCTGTCGATCGGAATCGGCGCCAATACGGCGTTCTTCAGCGTGATGGACGCGATGATGCTGCACCCGCTGGCCGTGCCGGAGCTGGACCGCGTGATGACCGTCGACGAGCAGCAGAACCGTGGCGATCTGAAGCCGGTGGCGCTGGCCAACTACGAAGACTGGCAGCGCCAGAGCCGCTCGTTCGAGGAGTTGGCAGTCCATAGCTCCGCCGATATGAGCTTGACCGGGGCCGGGGACGCCGCGCATGTTCAGGCGGAGTACGCCTCGCCGAACTTTTTCTCCGTGATGCGGGCCAATGCGCTCATCGGCCAGGTCTTTGGCGAAGGCGAGACCCAGCCCGGACGTTCCAGCGTGGCCGTACTCGGCTATTACTTCTGGAAGCAGCATTTTGCCTCCGACGCCGGAGTGCTGGGCCGCACCATCGATCTGAACGGGCACACCTACACCATCATCGGCGTGATGCCAAAGGCCTTGCAGTATCCGGCCCCCACCGATCTGTTTCTGCCCTTCGCGCCGGATGCCGCTCAGATCGGCAATCGAAGCGCGCGCGATTATCTGGTGATTGGCCGGCTGAACGCGGGCGTGACGAAGCATCAGGCGCAGGCGGAGATGAACGTCTTGGCTGAGCGGCTGGCGGCGATGTATCCGGCGACCAACCAGGGGTGGACGGTGAGGGTCGAGCCCCTGCTGGACACCATCAACGGCGATATCATGCCGCGCTACTTCAAACTGATTCTGGGCGCCACCCTGTTCGTGCTGCTGGTGGTCTGCCTCAACGTGTCCAATCTGCAGCTTGCGCGCGGCATTGCGCGGCAGCCGGAGATCGCCATGCGCACCGCGCTTGGCGCCGGACGCATGAGGGTCCTCAGGCAGTTGCTCACCGAGAATATTCTGCTAGGACTGATCGGAGGGGCCGGAGGGCTGTTGGATGCATGGATCGAGATGCACTCCACCATGGGCGAGTTGCCGGCGCGGGTCATGCGTTACGTGGCTGGCTCGGGGAATATTTCGCTGAACGGCCGCGTTCTCTTCTTCTCGCTGCTGATGGCGATGGGAGCGGGAGTGGTCTCGGGCATAGCGCCGGCGCTGGCGGCCCTGCGCGTGAACCTGGTGGAACAGTTGAAATCGGGCTCGCGCGCCGTGGCCGGAGCGGGCCGCACGCGGTGGGTGAGGAACGTCTTCGCCGTTTCGCAAATCGCTCTGGCCATGGCGTTGGTGATTGGCGCGGCGCTGATGTCAAAGGGCTTGACGGCGATGCTGCACTCGGCCGACCGCTTCAATCCGGAACAGATGCTCACTTTCGACGCGCATCTGACTACGGCGCGCTACGACACGGCGGAGAAGATGGCCTCTTGGCAGAACCAGAGCCTGGAAAAGCTGCGCGCACTGCCCGGCGTGGAGCGCGCCGAGCTTTCCACCGCGCTGCCCTCGAGCGACCAGAGCTGGCTGGACGATTGCCAGATCGAGAACCGGCCCCTGGCGCCCGGCAGGTTTCAAAGCGCGCTGCGGCTGCACGTGAGCAATGGATACTTCTCGGAGTTCAACATTCCGCTGGTGTCGGGCCGCCTGTTCAATCCCGGCGACGATCTGCGCTCGCCGCCGGTGGCGGTGGTCAGCCGTGGATTTGTGGCTCGCTATTTCCCTGGGGAGAACCCGCTGGGCCATCGCATCCGCATGGGCGCCGGCCACAACCAGACTCCGTGGACGACCATTGCCGGTGTCGCCGAGGATACGGATTACTCAATACTGAACCATACGCATGACGCGGCTGTGTACTTGAGCGCGGCGCAAATCCCTCCCCAGGACGCGATCTTTGCCGTGGCCACCAACGGCGATCCGCTGGCGCTGGCCCCCGCGGCGCGCAAGGCGCTGGCGGGGCTGGACCCCACGCTGCCGTTGGACTGGGTCGAGACGTTGGCGGAGTTGCGGCGTCAGGAGTTGAGCGGCATCGCCGCAACTGCCAGAATACTGACAAAGGACGCGCTGATCGCGCTGCTGCTGGCGGCCATCGGCATCTTCGGCGTGATGGCCAACCTGGTGGCCGAGCGGACGCGGGAGATTGGCGTGCGCCTGGCCATGGGCGCGCGGCGGGAGGACGTGGTGAACATGATCCTGCGCCGGGCGGCGTGGCTGACGGGGATTGGCGTGGGGTCCGGTTTGCTGTTGGCCTTCGGCCTGGCGCATGGAGTGGCCAGTCTGCTCTACGGCGTCAGCCCCAACGATACCGCGGTCTTTGGGGGCATCACTGCGGCCATCGCCGGCATTGCCCTGCTGGCGAGCTGGATTCCGGCGCGGCGTGCCTCGCGCATCGATCCCATGGTCGCCCTGCGCGACGAATAGAAGCGAATGTGGCGGCCAACAGCAGGGGCCTGAAAAGGCAGGGGGAAGGTCGATCCGGAGGGAGGCGGGGGTTTCAACCCCCGCATAAGGCCATTCGAATCATCGCGGGCTTTAGCCCCGGAGGGACTCTGCCCAGGGCTCAGCGGACAGCTGCCGGGTTCTCAGTGTGATCCCCGCCCGCGCCCATAAGAACCAGCGAGCGCTGGGCGAAGGGCGAATACACCAGCAGCGCAGTGCAGGCCAGCGCCACTCCGAAGTCGATGTGGTGCAGCAGCAGGAAGGGCGAGAGCGCCCATAGCTCATCCAGGATGAGCAGGAACGGCCAGATCTTGTGGAACTTTTCGCCCGCTCCGGGGGCGTGAAAGAGCACCGCCGAGAGCACGAAGGCGCGAACGGGAATCAGGATCGCGGCCGTAACGATCAGCAGATCGAGCATCAGAGCCGCCTTCGGCAGTACCGAGAAGAGATCTTCAATCTCAGCCAGATTTGCCAGCGCCCCTACATAGAAGCCCATGTACATGATCTGGAGGAGAATGAAGAGCGTCTGTACAACTCGGAAAGACGCCTTGGGAAGCTCCTCCGGGGAGGCTAGAATCCGCCCCAGATGCCGGGTCTCCGGCGCAGCCGGGGCAGATTCTTGCTCTATGGGAACCTTTGCCTGCTCGCTTGCTGCCGGGGAAGGGAATTCGGAGATCGGCGGCTGATTCTCACCGGCAGCGATCCGTTCCACGGGAGCCGCGAATCGATAGCCGCGGCGGGCCAGGGTTTCAACGAATCTGGGGCTGCTCGCCTTGTCTCCCAGCGCCTCGCGGATGCGATTCACCGCCGTATTTACGCCGTGCTCATAGTCGACAAAGGTACCGTCGGGCCACAGCTCGCGGCTGATCTCCTCCCTGGTCAGCAGCTCGCCAGGCCGCTCCAGCAGCATCAAAAGCACCTGAAAAGGCTGCGCATTCAACTTGATGCGGATGCCCTGCCTGCGCAGTTCTCCTGTAGCAGCATCGGCTTCGAATGCTCCGAAGCGATAGCGCCGGGTTGGCCGTGGGTCCGTCATCTCACGGTCCAGTGTATCCGATCGGGATTCTCGGCCGTGAGCCGCCGCGAAAAGTACAGCTTCTCTTAACCCTCACGGATGCAATTGCTTGCGAAATGAGAAACAATCGTCAACAAATGAGGTTCCAGGCATTGTGCTGGAAGGCGGCCTGGGGCAGTCTTTAAGACATGATGCACTTTTGGAAGCCAAATTCGAGATCGTTCTTCGGCCAGCGCGGGCTCTTCATCGCATTCCTTCTGGCGGCCGCCCCTAGCTGCGCCCAAGCCGCTCCCCCGCCCGCGGCGCTTTCCGCTTTCAACTCGTATATTGGCGCGGTTGAGGCGCGGCTCGAAAGGCAGCATCGCTCGCAGGCCGGCTTTCTCGCTCCTCAGCCGGCGCCGGCGCAAGCCGGGCAGCGCCTGCGACAGGGAGACCTGATCGTCGAGCGGCTCACGCCTGCGACGGGGACGGAATTCGACGGAGCCATGCTGCATCACTGGCGCGGCACGGCCTTTGCCCCGGGGGCCACGGCGGCGGATTTTGAGCGGCTGATGAAGGATTTCGACGCCTACCCCAAACACTATTCGCCGCAAGTGCTTCAGGCAAAGGTGCTCTCCCGCCAGGGCGACCGTCTTCAGGCAACCATGCGGGTGCGCCAGCGGCACATCCTCACGGTGGTGATGGACACGGCCTTCGTCATCGAATTCGGGCGACTCGATGCGCGCCACGGATACAGCATCTCGCGCAGCACGCAAATCTCCGAGATTGCCTCTCCCGGCACTGCCTCTGAGCGAGCCCTGACTTCGAGCGAGGAGCACGGCTTCCTTTGGCGGCTGAACACCTACTGGAGCTATGAGGAGCGGGACGGCGGACTCTACATGCAGATCGAGTCGGTCTCGCTCACGCGTTCCATTCCGACTGGCCTCGGATGGGCGATTGGGCCCTTCGTTGAGAGCGTCCCGCGCGAATCGCTGGAGTTCACATTGCGCTCCACCTGCGACGCGCTGCGCAGATAGCGTGGTCGCGGAATAAAACATCCTCCGGAAGTTCCCTAGGCTTTATGGCTGGTGGCCTCTCGAAGGGGCTGAAGCCCCACTGCTGTTAGTGTTCGTATTGTGCTGCCTGACCCATGCTTTGTAACAAGGGCACGGCTTTAGCGGGGCCGCAAGTGCCGCGAAATCAACCTGGCTTTAGCCCCTGCGGGAATCTTGGCTTTGCAGGAACGAAACGCTCAGTAACTCCCTGAAACCAGGGATCGGAAAGGAGAACAAGATGAATGCGAAATCGCTTGCAGTGAACGATGAAATGGTATTTCAAGCGGCCCGCCGGGTAAACCGCGCACTGACAGCTTCCATTGAGAAGCGGGCTTTGCAGTGGATGGCCGAGCGCGCGCCGAAGTGGCTCACCTCGGACCAACTAACCTTGCTTGGCCTCAGCGCGCAGGTTGGCGCCGGAATCTGCTACGCTTTTTCGCGCTACGACCGCCGCGCCCTGCTGCTGGTGATTCTGTGCCTGGCCCTCAACTGGCTTGGAGACAGCATGGATGGAACCCTGGCCCGGTTGCGCCGCCAGCAGCGCCCGCGCTATGGCTTCTACGTCGATCACATGGTGGACGTCTTTGGATCGATTGCTCTGATGTGCGGGCTCGGCTGTTCCGGGTTTCTCCACTGGGGAACGGCGATCGCCATGCTGGTGGCGTTCTTGCTCTTGTCGAGCGAGAGCTACCTGGCCACTTATACTCTCTCCTGTTTTCAGCTCTCGCAAGGCATCTTTGGCCCCACTGAGATTCGCATTCTGCTCATCGCCGGCAATCTGGCGCTGCTGCGCAGCCCGTACGCGGCCCTGTTCGGCCGCAGGATGCTGCTCTTCGATCTGGGAGGCGCGATTGCGGCGGCCGCTATGTTCGCGATGGCGATCTTCATCACCCTCCGCCACACGGCGCAACTCTATCGCCAGGAGCCCTTGCCGTGAACACCTTCATCCGCTGGGGCAAGTTCAATCTGGTGGGTGCCATGGGCATGGTTGTCCAGCTCGGCGCGCTCGCTCTCCTCAACCGCTGCGCGCCGGGCCGCTACTTGCTTGCTTCGGCCGCGGCCCTGGAGCTCACGTTGTTGCACAACTTTGTGTGGCACCTGCATTACACCTGGCGCGACCGCCGCGACAGCTCCGCGCTGCTCGCGCAGGTAGTTCGCTTTCATCTTTCCAACGGGCTGGTTTCCATGCTCGGGAATCTTGCGCTTATGCGATTGTTGGTCGATGAAGCACGCTTCCCCGTGCTCGCCTCGAACGCCATCGCGATTCTCTGCTGTTCCATCGTCAACTTCTCCCTGGGAAATAACTGGGCTTTCGCAGTCAGGCAGCAGGGCGCGCTTCAAAACGCGAGCCTTCCTCAATGAGAGGCGTGGCCCTGAGCCGCCGGCTCAACCGGTGCGCTGGACAATCTCCATTCGAGCCCTCGGCCGTCACTCCTTGCCCTGCCCCAGCCGCCATGCCTTGATGAACTTCCAGTGGATGTAAACCGAGTGGTTCAGGTGAAGGAGCAGTCCCTCGCGGCCATCGAGAAAGCCGAGACGGAAGAAGTAGTTATAGACAAAGGTTGCGGCCGGGTTCGCGACCGCATTCCACAGGAACGCTGGCAGGGATTTGCTGTCGCGGCCCTTATTGTGGAGTAACTGGGCGATCTCGGAGCTATAGCGGTCCATGTGCTCGAGATAGACCTTCATGGTAGGGTAGGCGTAGTGGAGCATGTCGTGCTTTAGCTTGCCGCGCGGGCCCTTGAATTGTGGCGTCGAGTGCGGGCCGACGCCTTCGCTTAGCCGGGCCGCCCCGCGCCGGAAAAGGCGCAGTTTGCGGTCGGGATAGAAGCCGCCATGGCGCATCCAGCGGCCGAAGATCAGGTTCAGCCGCGGAATCCAGTAGGCGCCGTATTGGGGCTCACGCCCGCCGTCGCGGGCCAGCAACTCGCGAATCTCGTCCTGAAGGCCTGGCGTCAGAACCTCGTCGGCGTCAAGAAGGAGAATCCAGTCCGAGGTGCAATGGTCGAGGGCGACGTTTTTCTGCTCGCCGTGGCCGCCAAACTCGTGAAAGAAGGTCTTGGCGCCGAAGGATTGGGCGATCTCCAGCGTCCGGTCCTTCGAGCCGGAGTCGACGACGACGATCTCGTCGGCCCAGCGAACGCTCTCCAGCGTGCGGGGAAGGTTCGCCTCCTCGTTCATGGCGATCATGGCTACGGATAGAGTCTTGCGCATCGAAGCAAGGATAAACCGGCGGGGCCGCAGCGTGGATGACCGCCGCGAAGTGAGCTTGCCAGTCGGCAGGCGGTGCGCGCTCATAGCGCCGGACCAGACGGCTTTCGATCCTCCCGATTTATTCAAGCAACGGACCAGGCCTGTAGGCGTAAACTGCCTCGTGCGATTGAAAAGGTCTGCGCTCGCGGCGCAGCGAAAGGACAATGCATGACAACGGAGGATGAGCAGACAGAAGCCAGGGATGAAAAGAGCGGCGATGCCGAATGGAGCGGATTGTGCCGAACGGGGGGAATCGCGGCGATAATTCTGATCGTCTACTCGCTGGCAACGATGGTCCAGATGGTGGTGCTGGGAGGGCAGCCGGCGAATGCCATTGAAGCCTTCAGCCTGCTGCAGAACCACAGGTTTGTGGGGCTATTGCGGCTCGATCTGCCCACCATCGTCGTGATGCCGCTCTACTACCTGCTTTTTCTGGGACTCTATGCGGCGCTCAGGCGAACGGACCGCGCCAATGCTATGCTTTCCACCGCCCTGGCATTTGCCGGGCCAACGCTGGTTCTAGCAACGCCCACGGCCCTGTCGATGATCCCGCTGAGCGACAAGTACGCCGCCGCAACCAGCGATGCGGCAAGAATGCAGTGGCAAGCCGCGGGAGAAGCCGTGATGGCCACCGACATCTGGCACGGGACGGGGGCAATCCTGGGCGGAGTGCTGCTTCAGGCCGGGGCCGTGCTGATTTCTTTCGCGATGCTGCGCGGCGGCGTCTTCAGCAAGGCGACCGCCTACCTGGGGATCGTAATGCACGGGCTGGATCTCCTCCACATCGTCTGCGGACTTGTTGCGCCGGTCTCGGGGGTGGTGCTGCTGGCGATTGCTGGGCCGTTTTATCCGGTGTGGTTCTTCATGGTAGGGCGCAGGCTGCTGCAACTGGGAGCGGTCAGGCGCCAGTGATAACCCATTCTGCGCGATATCTTCTCCTGGGCAATGGGGGTGAGGCGATGAAGGTACTGGTCTTTGGCGCTACAGGCATGGTGGGGCAAGGGGTGCTGCGCGAGTGCCTGCTCGACCCGGAAGTGGAACTCGTCGCTACCGTGGGGAGGACGGCGACTGGCATGCAGAACCCGAAGCTGCGGGAGATCGTCCGCGAGGACTTGCAGAGCTATGCGGGGATCGAGGACCAACTCACAGGCTTCGATGCCTGCTTCTTCTGTCTGGGCGTCTCTTCAGCGGGAATGAAGGAGGCGGACTACGAACGGGTGACTTATGACCTGACGCTCGCCGCTGCCGAGACGCTGAGCCGGGTGAATCCAGGAATGACGTTCATCTATGTCTCCGGCGCGGGAACCGACGGCACGGAGCGGGGGCGCATCATGTGGGCGCGGGTCAAGGGACGCACGGAGAATGCGCTGCTGCGACTGCCGCTCAAAGCCCATATGTTCAGGCCGGGGCTGATCCAGCCTCTGGACGGCATCAGGTCGAAGACGCGGGCCTACCGGATTCTCTATGGGTTGGCGAAGCCGCTGCTTCCGCTGCTGCGATGGGCGCTTCCCAATCAGGTGCTATCGACCCGCGATGTTGGCCGGGCGATGCTGGCGGTGGCCAAGAAGGGCTATCCGGAGCGGATCATGGAGACCAGGGATATTCGGGCTGTTCTTGACCTCTGATCCTGGATGGAATAGACGGCTCCGCGCCCGGCGATGTCGTGCTGTTCGCTAATCCGGCGGCGCGCCGCCCCAGGTCGTGTATCGCACCCAGGGAGCCTTCGCAATCAGCGCCGAGAGCTGCGCATTGGGAAAGCGGCGCACGTAAGGGACGGCCCAGCCGATATCCCCGCCGGCGTAAGGAAGCGTGACCACCTGCACCAGTCCGACTCGCTTTTGGAGCAGGGTGGGGTCTTCGAGGCCGGCGACGCAGAAGTTGACCAGCCGGTGGATCGCTCCGCTATCTTCGGCGTACAAATCCAGCCCGTTGGCCTCGCCAAGTTCGGCCAGCATGATGAGCGGAGCGAGCGCGTAGAGATGGTAGTGGAGGGCCATCTGGGCGCGATTCATCTCTTCGGGAAGCGAGCCATCGGGCTGAATGGCGTCGAGGCCCATGCGGTAGGCCGTAATCCCCCACTGGAATCCTCCCGAATCGTTGTTGGCTACTCCCTCGGCGGCAACGGCCAGACCAGCCCAGTAGAGGTGGTTGTTCTCCTTATCGGGGCCGAGACGCACCACCTCGGCGTCGAAGTACTCCCGCACCCGCGAGGCGAGCAGGCCGAACCACCTCTGCATTGCGGCGTCTTGAGCCGGAGTTCCCAGGCCGCTGGGGCGGACCTTCAAATAGGAGACAGCCACAGCGCTCAGCAGCCAGTTCTGCACATAGACGCCGGAGAACCCGGGCATCTTGCCCGCCCAGGCCTCCGCCTTGGCCGCTGCCTCCAGCAGTGTGTAGACGCAGACGGCCGCGGCGCGGCTGCCCTTGTAAAGATAAGCGTCCGCCGCCAGGGCCGTGAACTGGCTCAGGTGCGTGGGCGCCTCCGAGGCCTTCTGGTACGCGGCCTGCTTTTGTGGGTCGATGATCGACGCGTGGCTGTCGATATAGTACGGGCTGATGTCGAGAGTTTTGGCGAAGGGCGGCGGCGCGGGGCAGTCGTAGGCGGCGCTGGTCTGCTCAACCATGCGATGGTCCCACGGGGAATGCAGTGTTGCCGCCGGGGTTGCCGTCGCTGCGACTACAAGGAGAGGAATAGCAAGAAGCCACGGCTGAATGGGGATTCGCATGGGGCTTGACCTCACAGGAACGATTCTACCTGCCCTCTGTCTGCAGGGTCCGGCGGTCGCATTGGAGCGAGCCTACGGCTTGTCTTTAGGGAAGCCCATTTGGATGCTTCCGCGATAGGACTTGGCGAATTCGTGAAAGATCTGCACTGTCCGCGCGAACGCATCGGAGTTCCTTGCGGTCAGGTCGAGGATCAGCACTCGGTTCACGTCTTCGATATAAACAACCTGCTCGAAGGCATTGTTCGCCTCTCCGCTTTGGAATGTACAGACAACGGCCAGCTGTTTCACCTGAGGAAGGAGAAGCGCATTCTCCATGCGCACGATTGCGTTCTTGAATCTCTGCTTGAAACCGGAGATATCGGACTGGATGTAGGAATCCATGTTCTTGTCTTCCTCATTCGGGCCGACAGGCGCGCTGTTGATATAGATCCAGACTTCGGCGTTCTCACGGTCCACGCCTTCCGGCAGAAAGAAGGCCAGCCCAGGGCCCTCGCTCCGCACCCATCCCTTGGGTGTGTCGAAAGCCAGGAAGCCCGCTTGCGTCATCAGCATTTCGTGAGGTTCGGAGGAGCCGTCTGACGACTTCTGCGCCATGCACGAGGACGCAACCCAAAGCGCAAAGACCGCTCCCATCAATTCAAGACAAAGCCGGCCTGAGGTTTTCCAGGGAAATAAAGTCATGCCTCGCCTCCGTTCTGGCTCTTTGAGATTCAATCGGCTATTGTATTCCACATCAACGACCTGCATCGCCAAAGATTCAGCGCCAGAAGGCCTGCGCGACGCCACTCGCAACGCGTTATCATGGCCGGTATGAACTTAGAAGCGATTCAAGCCGCAATCGGCGAGGCCGGCTTCGATGGCTGGCTATTCTACGACCACCATCACCGCGACCCCGTCGGCGGGCGCATTCTGGGGCTGGACGAGAAGGCGCACATTACGCGCCGCTGGTACTACTATGTACCGGCCGCGGGCGAGCCGCGCAAGCTGGTGCATCGCATCGAGCAGGGGCGGCTGGAATCGCTGCCCGGCAAGAAGGGGTTGTATTCGAGCTGGCGTGAACTGGCTTCGGGCCTCGATGCCATGCTCTTCGACGCCCGCCGGATCGCCATGCAATACTCGCCCAACAACGCCATCATGTACATCTCAATGGTGGATGCCGGGACGGTCGAGTTCTTGCGCGGCCTGGGCAAGCAGATCGTGTCTTCGGCTGACCTGGTGAGCCAGTTCGAGGCGGTGCTGAGCGAGGAGCAGGTGGCCAGCCACGGCGCGGCGCAGCAGGCGATCGACGCGATTCTGGCCGAGTGCTGGAAGGAGATTGGCCGCCGCCTGCGCCCCGCGGCGCGCGCGGGCGCTGGTCACAAGCGCGGACTGAAGGAGTTCGATCTGGTGGTTTGGCTCCGCGAGGCCATGCGCCGCGAAGGCCTGGTGTGGGAGAACGGGCCCAACGTGAGCGCCGAAGCCAACAGCTCCGACTCTCACTATGAGCCAACCGCGGAGAGATCGGCGCCGATTCGCGATGGCGATTTTGTGCTGATCGATATTTGGGGACGGCTGGAGAAGCCGGGCAGCGTCTTTTACGACATTACCTGGACCGGGGTGGTGGGGCGCGAGCCAACCGAGCTTGAGCAGATGATCTTCGAAATGGTGCGCAACGCCCGCGATGCGGCCATCGCCGCTGTGGAGCAGGCCTTCGCGGTGGGGCGCGCCATGCGCGGCTACCAGGCCGACGATGCGGCGCGGGCGGTGATCCGCGAGGCTGGCTTCGGCGAGTTCTTCACCCATCGCACCGGGCACAGCATCACCCAGGAGTTGCACGGCGCGGGCGCGCACCTTGACAATCTGGAGACTCACGACGAGCGCCTGCTGTTGCCCCACACCTGCTTCTCAGTCGAGCCGGGAATCTACCTGCCTGAGTTCGGCGTGCGCAGCGAGGTGGATATGCTCACCGCTCCCGGCAAGGCCTGGGTTACAGGAGAGATTCAAACCGAACTGGTGCGAATTTAGGAAGAGCAGAGAGTAAGTATCCTCCGGCATAGCCGGAGGCTTTATGGTGGTGGCCCCTGAAAGGGGCCTGTGTAAATTCGCTCCTTACCGGCAGCAGCCCGTCGCCCGCGCCGTAGGCGCGATGGTTGTTAGCCCCGCGCTTCAGCGTGGGGTTGGCGAAACCAACAAGTCATCCGGAGTCCCGTAGGGACGGCGCTCATGCTCCGCACCCTTCCAACATGTTTGCCGGAAGAATTGAAAGAATAAACCGGAGCGACTCCCGTAAATGTCAAACTTTTACTGCCACCCCGGCAAAGCCGGGGTTTCTCCCGATCGAATAGGAAGTTCCCGGCCCCGGTGCGGTATAGTCAAAAGGGGATGGCTACAGCACCGAACACGAACGACGCTGCAAAACAGGGCTCCGGGCAGGGGTTTGTCTATCTTCCTCTCATTGCGGGCTGGCTGGTGCCCGGCGCGGGGCATTTTCTGCTCCGCAAGTGGGGCCGGGGCGCGCTCTTGTCCGCCTCCGTCGTGGGCATGTTCGCCGTGGGAATCGCCATGCAGGGCCAGCTTTTTTCCGGCGCTCACGAGATTCTGGATGTTCTCGGGCTGGCCGGCGATCTGGGCAACGGACTGCTTTACCTGGTCAGCCAGCTTATGGGCTGGGGCGCCGACCAGGTGAAGGTGACCACTGCCGACTATGGCACCCGCTTCATCGTGGTGGCCGGTCTGTTGAATGTGATTGCCGCCGTAGACGCGCACAATCTTCGCACCGGGAGGAAATCCTGAGTGTTCAAGCCCTCTCACTTTGCGGCGGTTGTGCTCTTCGCTCTCTTCGCTTCCGTGGTCTTTGGGATCACCCAGCGTGAGACGCCCCAACGGATGATTCGCTACGGCATCTACTGCTTCCTGCTCTTTGTCGGTTCGGCGGTGGCGTTGAGCTGGGCGATGTTTTTCATCGCGCGATGAGCCGGAGCCAGATGTCTCGCGCAGCTCTCTTTCGCATCGTCGCTGTTTTGTTCGCAGGCGCGGCGGTCTATCATGCTGTTGCCTTCATCGATCCTGCGTTCAGCGATGGCGGAGCGCATTGGCGCCATGCACTCTTCATTGCAATCGACCTTCTTTGTGCCGGTTTTATTCTCCGGCGGCTGCGGTGGTTTGTGTGGGCGTTTGGCCTGGTCACTCTTGACACGCTATGGAGTCACGGTTCCCATGCGCTGAAGTTATGGCGCTTGGACGGGCGGCTGGATTGGCTGTCCTTTGCAGTCCTGGTGGTCGTGCCATGGACGCAGGCGCTGCTGATTCGAGACGCCTTGGACCGGCGATCCACGCCTCGGGCTTGAGGCATTCCCGTGTTGGGCGTTTCTGTCGACGCGTTGCCGGCGGATTGAAAGATACAGAACCTGGCGTCCCTTCGACTCCGTTTGGAAATTCCCTCAGGCCATGCCTCTCCGCTGCCACACCGCGGCGTCAAAGCTGTGCGGGCAGGTGTAACCTTCGGTGCGGTACAGGTCGATGGCAGAGGTGTTGGACTCGGTGACCGTCAGGGATATCTCGGTGACGCCCAGGCGCATGAATTGGAATGCGATCACGTTGAGCAGAATGCGGGCCAGGCCGCGGCGCCGGTACTTGGGATGGACGCAGACCTGAGTGATATGGCCGCTCTCAAGGCTTACGCGGGAACCGAGCACGAGTGCTACCAGTTCGCGGTTGGCGCGCTTCACGATGACGAACGAGACCTGCGGGGAGAATGTGCCGCAGCCGGAGTAGCGGACGATATTGTGGAGAAAGCGCAGAGAGCCTTGGGGGGAACGGTACTGGTCGTTGATTACGCCGTCCGGATGATCCCGATAGGCCTCGTTGATAAGTTGGCTGGCAGCGGCAATATCCTCGTCGCGCCACGGACGCATCTCCAGGCCGGCGGGCAGATCCACGCGGGGCTGGCCCCAGCGGCCGTCAAGGAGCTGCACCATGAAGAGGCGGCGAAAGACCTGGAATCCAGCCTCGCGAAATACTCCGGCATGGGTGCCGGAGGGATGCAGTAGCAGTTGCGACTCGATCCGGTCCACCTGCGGCGAGTTCTGCAGCAGCTCGAAGAGATGCCGAAGCAGAGTCTCTTCGACTTCCATTGCGAACGCGGGGATTTGCCGGGCAGGGTCCGGTCCTGGAGAAGAAGCAGCAAGACATGCAGCCGATGAGTTGACCATGGCAAACACATCGCCGATGACCGCCTTGGTCTCCTCGTATACGCAGAAGGTGTAGCCGACGATCTGGCCCGTTTCCAGGGCTGCGAAACCGGGCAGCATGTGGCTGTCGAGATACTGCATCAGGAGCTTTGTAGAGCTGCGATAGTCCCAATGCAGGCGGTGCTTCCAAAGCTCCGCCTCGACCTCGAGCACCGGGCGGAGCATAGGTGCCGTGAAGTGTCGCAGATCGAGGATCTCGTTGGAAACGCCCGTTGCCATGGTTCTTCCCCTGGACAGTAAGACGGCTCTTGCCCCTCCGCAAACGCTTTACGCCTGGATCGGATAAGGCGTCAACACGGTAGCGCGGCCAATTGCCCCTCTGGCCACTTTGCCACGATTCACGGTTAAGTGCAACCTGATGCTCAGCTTATCAGCTTATCGGCTGCCCACCAGGTAAACTCGAAGCCCCTGCTCGGGCCAGGCGAAGAGTTGTTCGTAGTGGCGGCCTTCCAGGTACACTTCCAGGGCCGCTGTGGTGTCCAGGTCAACGCCGCCGCGGCCAGCCACCCGCACCACCAGAATGTGCTGCCCGGCGGGCACCGCGGTTTGCTCGTAGTTGACTACCTCGGAGTTGCGGTAGAAGGCGAGGCCATACTCCACGTCTCTCCGAACCCGGAAAACCGCCACGGTCTTCTCGGCGGGCGCCACGGCAGCGAGTTCTTCGGCCAGCGGGCGTGCGGAGTAGGCGCTGTCAAGCAGGTGAACGACGCGCTTGGTGGCGGTAATCTCTGGAATCCCGAAAAAAGGCCCCACGCCATAAAGAAAGAGAACCAGCACTGCCAGCACGCCGGTGGTGGCCAGCCGAAGTCTGGCAACGCCAAAGCCCTTCACCACGATGAGAATCAGCAGCGCGGCGCCGGAGCCGGCCAGCACGGCGGCCGCGAGCGCATGAATGGGTGGCATGCTGTCGTGGTGGATCACAAACCAGGGCAGCAGCAGCGCAAAGACGGTCATGACGCCGGAAAGTACCGCGTGGCCCAGGAGTACCCAGCGGTTCAGGCCAAGTTGGCGGCGGCGGAAGAGATAGTCTCCGGTGAGGATGGCGATGGGAGGAAGGGAGGGGAGAATGTAGCCCGGCAGCTTGGACCGCGAGAAGGAGAAGAAGAGGATGGGAATGAGCGCCCAGAGCACCAGAAACTCAGGGAAGGCGTCGCCCGGCCGTCCGGCGCAAGGCTTGCACTTCGAGGAGTGGCGCAAGCGCCATTCGCAGACCGAGGTACTGACGCCGTCGGCCAGCGCGCGTACCGCGATTACCGTCCACGGCATCATGGCGAGTACGGCAACCACCAGGTAATACCAAAAGGGCTCAACGTGCTGATAGCGGTCGGTGGTGAAGCGCTCCAAATTGTGTTCGAGAAAGAACTCGCGGAAGAAGGTGGGGTTCTGATGCTGGACAGCGATGAACCAGGGCAGAACCATGGCGAAGTAGAGAACCACCCCCGGCCACCACAAGGAGCGGCGGAGAATGGACCACTCGCGGCGCAGGAACGCAAAGGCGGCGATGATGACAATGGCCAGAAAGGGCGCGACCGGCCCCTTGGCCAGGGTCGCCAGGCCGGTAAAGAAGTAGATGTCGTAGAGCCAGAACTTGGAATCGGTCTCATACCATGCGTACCAGCCCAGAAGCCCAATGGCCAGAGGAGCTGCCATCTGCATGTCGGTGGAGGCGCCGCGCGAGAATCCTATGATGCCGGCGCAGGCCACGGTGATGAGGGCCGCGTCCAGGTGGCCTCCCGGCCGGAAGCGCCGCATGTGCAAGTAGATGAGGCCGACCATGATAAAGGCGAAGGTAGTCGAGGGCAGCCGGGCGCTCCAGTCGTGGACCCCGAAATCCTGAAAAAGGAACATGGCTCGCCAATAATAGAGGGCGGGTTTTTCCAGCCAGGGATGGCCATAGAGATAGGGAGTCACGCAGGCGCTGAGTTTGTCTGCAAAGGTGTGGGCAGAGTCGAAGCGGTCCAGCATCTCGTGGGCGATCTGCGCATACCGGGGTTCGTCGGCGCCCACTAGGCCCAGCCCGTCGCCGCCCAGCAGCGGAGTCAGGCCGTAGGTAAGAAAGAAAACAGTAAAGAGAAGAAAAACAGCTGCTTCGCATACGGTGGCCCAACTGGGCAGCCGTCTGCGCCAGCCTTTTAGCGACTCCGGAGCGGAGGTTCCCAGGGTTGTTTCCACTTCCAGCGCTTCTCCAGTTTTGAGTGTTTCCTTTGCGAATGCATTGAAAGCCCTGCGCGCAAAAGAACGATGCCGGCCAGGGTCACAGCGCTTGGGGAGCCGGCCCGGCCGGGTTACCGCCCGAACTCTTCAGAAGCCCGCAGACGATCGTCTAGTTTCGACAGGGACAAGGCTAACAGATTCGCGAGGGATCACAAGGGATTTCAGTGGCTTTCCGCAGTCAAACAGGCCACGCCGTAGCGCAATTCCCCCAGAACCTCGTCGAGTGCCCGATGCAAGGGGCCCGCGACGGTGCAACCGGCAAGGTTCTCGTGGCCTCCGCCGCCAAGGTGTTCCGTAATCGCGGCCACATTCACCTTGCCCTTGCTGCGCAGGCTCATGCGGATGCGCCCTTCGGGAAGTTCGTGCAAGAAAACCGCGGCTTCTACGCCGGAAACACAGACTGCAAAGTTCACAATGCCCTCGCAGTCTTCCTCGACGGCGCCGATGCGGACCATATCCTGGTGCGTAACCCAAAGCCAGACCAAGGGCCCTTCGCGCTTCAAATTGCCCAGTGCTGCACCCAGCAAGAGCATCTTGGAGGTCGATGTTGAAAAGCACACATCCTGGGCAATGCGGATGGGGTTGGCTCCGGCAAGCGCGAGGTTGCGGGCAAGGTCGAATGTCGATGGCTGAATGGAGCCGAAGCAGAAGCCCGCGGTATCGGTGAGCACGGTGGCATACAGGCAGGTGGCCATCTGTGGCGTGACGGCGCCGTCGGCGGCCACCACCAGCCTGTAGACCAACTCGCCCACGCTGGCCGCATTCGGGTCGATCCAGTTCAGGTGTGCGAAGGGGCGCCCGCTCGCGTGGTGATCGATGTTGATCAGGAAGAAGTCTTCCAGGCCGCGCAGCTTGGCGCGGGCCAGGCTGTCGCATTCCAGCAGAATCGCCGCGTCGTAGTGGCCATGGACGCGCAGCTGTGAGCGAATCGCGTCCACCCCCGGCAGGCCGCTGCAGTTACCCGGAACGCGGTCGGCGCTGACTAAATCGACGTGCTTGCCCATCTGCTCAAGCAGCATTCCGATGGCTACCATGCTGCCCACTGCGTCGCCGTCGGGCCAGGCATGAGAACAGACCAGGAACCGCTCGCCCCGCCGGAGGACTGCGAGGATGGCAGCTATTGGAGCTTCCGGCAGATCTGCGGCGAGCGGGCTGATCTGTGCTTCGCGCTCATCGGCAGAATCTTCCCAGACCGCGACTGCGGATGCACTGAGGGCCGTATTCGAGGGAATCAGGTTCATGCGCTACTGTTCTGAACGAGCCTGCTGTTCAGCCGCAGGCACCTGGTTTGGGATAGGTAGTTGCTCCGCGGCAGCCTTCTGCCGTTTGCGCGATCTGTCCATCAACTGCTCGATGCGCGCCTGGAAGCGGCCTGAGCGATCGGCCAGGAAGCTGAGTTCGGGCACGTGGCGCACACCCATCCGCTCTTTCAATTCATAACGGATAAAACCCTTTGCAGCCTCCAGGCCGGTGATCGTATCCACCTCGGCCTGAGCAATGTCCTTGACCGCGTTGTCCACGGCCACATAGACGCGCGCCGACTTTCCGCCGGGGTTCAGCGAGACTTCGGTCACATAGCAGAAATGGATGCGCGGGTCCACAAGTTCGCCCTCGATCATGGCGCCGATCTCCAGACGAAGCGTCTCCGCCACCCGGTCCTGGTGATGCTTGCGTCCTCTATGTTCGGGCATGACCCCTCGCTCTTGGGATATGTAAACGCCTAAGGATAGCAGAGATAAAGCTGCGAAAAGCGCCGGGAGGCCGCGCCATGCAGGGGAGAAGCATCCAACTTTTGTGGCAATAAAGGGTGGATCCGGCTCAATAGGCCGTGGAAATCCCGTCCTTCCCCCGATCCTGTCGCCCTTTGGGAACAGTTCTTACCGCTCTGGGCCTGTTCAGCCGCCACCGTTCAGGTTCGTTGCCCAGAGACCGGTTCCTACTGCTTCACGACATCCAACTCGATCTCCAGCTTGATCTCGTCGCCCACCATAGCCGCCGGGAACTTGGTTCCAATGCCGAAGGCCGACCGGCTGATGGTGGTGGTTGCCGAAAACCCCGCGTGCGGCTTGTGGTCCATCCCCGGAACCGGTCCTGCAGGGCCCTCGGCCTCAAGAACCACGGGCTTGGTCACGCCGTGCAGGGTCAAGTCGCCTGCGATCGTCAGTTTGCTGCCGCTCTTCACCACGCTGGTGCTGGTGAATGTCGCAGTCGGAAAGCTGTCGACGCCAAAGAAATCCGGGCTCTTGAGGTGCGTGTCGCGCTGTTCCACTCCCGTATCGACGGTGGCCACGCCGATAGTAGCCGTCACGGTGGATTTGGTCACGTCAGCCTCGTTGTATACGATGGTGGCGGCCACTTTCCCGAAACGGCCATGCACATTCGAAATGCTCATATGAGTAACGCTGAAATCGACCTCGCTGTGCGTCGGATCCGAGACCCAGGTAGAGCTTTGCGCCGCAGCCAATGGAGCCGCAAGCGCCAGAACGCCTGCTACGAATACCAAACTCTTCATAAATCAGTTTCCTCTCAATGCCGACCGGTGGGCCGCTTGTTGGTTGGGAGAGACCGCTTTGGACTCGAAAGGGGAAAAACGTTCTCACCCGATGCGCGCGGTACAGGGAAACACCTCTCCCATTTGCGCCAAATCCTCTTCTGCTCGTTGGATGCGCCAGCAAGTTCATTCGTCGCAGCGGATGTGCCTGAATTGTCTCATTCGCCCAAAGGGAGCGAGTTCCGACCGGGTTCACGAGATTCCAACCAAGGCCCGGAAAAGGCAGCATCGAGCGAGAGGTCGGCGCCTCGCTTTACTTCTTGGGATGGGAGACGCTTAGCGGAAGGGAGGCAATCAGATACCTGCCCTGATCGCTGTCGATCGGATCGAAATCGAGCAACTCCACCGTTCCCGACATAACCAGCCGCGTGCGATAGTAATAGACCTTCCCCGCCTCGGCCTGCAAATGCGCGAGTTCCATGCGCTGGTTAACGAAAGAGGATTGCAAGGTGGCACACAGGTGATGCTCGCCCGGCGCCACGGAGACGGCGAACCAGGAATCGCCGTGGTTGGCGCCCACCCAGGCCCCGTCCATGCCCAGCTTCAAAGTCGGGTAGGCGATGGGATGAGCGTAGGCTGTGCCGGCCTCGTGGATAAAATAAACCAGAGCCTTTCCCGGTTCTGGCTGCGCGGGCGCTCGCCCGGCGTAGTCGAGCCTCACTTTGAGACTTGCATTATCGGGGCCGCAGGCCGGGGGAAAAAGGCCGCTGGGGCTCTGAGCCAATGCGGATGCCGCAAAGAGCAGCGCCGTCAGGACGATTTTCATAGCTTCCCTTCAGGATGCACACGGTCCGCCTGCGCGCGCGGTTGTCTTGTTCGATCCCATTCTCAAGCCTTGTGCGGATGGAAACCTTCCAATCCGGCCCTCGCCGGACTCTCTGCAGGCGTTCAGCAACTCCTCCGTGCCTTACTTCTTGGGGCGTGGGGCGTTCGCATGAAAAACGCTCAGTGGAAGTGCGTCGATCAGATACTTGGCTTGGTCGCTGTCAATTGGATCGAAATCGATATACGGCGGTGTCTGGGGGGCTGTCCCGGCAATGAACCGAGTACGAAAATAGTAGATCTTTCCGGGCTCCGCCGTGAAATGGAGGAGCGCCACCAGAGACCCAACAGAAGAGCTCGACTGCACGTTGGCACAGAGGTGATGTTCTCCGGGCGTCACGGAAACCGGGAAGTAGGCATTCTGCTTGTACGCGCCCACCCATGCTCCGTCGATCCCGATCTTCAGTGTGTAATGCTGGTGCTCGCCCCCTGCGACTCCGCCCCAGAGGCCGTTGTCTTGAATGAGATTAACCAGCGCTTTCCCCGGCTCGGGCTGAGTCGGCGGCTTCTGAGCCGGGATTTCATTCGCGTCCGGCACGTTGAAAGTGACATTCTCCGGGCCGCAGGCCGCGGGAAGCGGGCCGTACGGGTTCTGAGACATTGCGGATGCGGCAAACAGGAGCGCGCCAGCCAGCACCGCGCCTTTGCATGCTATAGAGGTACCATTCGCAGGTTTCATCTTCGTTCTCCTCCGGCTTCAAAGCTTCTATCGATTAGAGGGGCGGGGCGGGGCTCCGGTTAGGTCAGCCTGCAAAAGAAAGAGCGGGATGGGCTTTCGACCCACCCCGCTCATGCCGTTGCCGGGCGACCCTCTTTCCGAGGGGGAATTACGCGTAAATCCCGCGCTGTTTGATGGTGAAGGCCACGCGGTCGATGGCCAGCATATACGCCGCGATGCGGTTATTTACATTGTGCGCCTCGGCGTAGCGCACCACGTCGTCGAAGCTGTCGCGCAAGATCGTCTCCAGTTGCTCGTTGACGATGGCTTCCTTCCAGAAGTATCCCTGCCGGTCCTGCACCCACTCAAAGTAGCTGGCGGTAACACCACCCGCATTGGCCAGAATATCGGGCACCACGAAGATTCGCTTCTCGGCCAGGATCTCATCGGCTACGGCGGTGGTGGGGCCGTTGGCGCCCTCCACCACGATGCGCGCCTTGATGCCGTCCGCATTGCGGCTGGTAATTACGTTCTCGGTGGCTGCGGGGATCAGAATCTCGCAGTCCTCAACCAGCAGTTCCTCGCTGGGAGTGGCGTCGGCGCCGCGGAAGCCCAGGGTGGTGCCGTTGCGGTATTTGTACTCGATCAGCTGGTGAATGTCGATGCCGCTGGAGTTCGCAAGGCCGCCATCCGTCTCGGAGATGCCCACGATCTTGTAGCCGCGCTCCATCATCAGGCGGGCGGCGTTTGAGCCCACGTTGCCGAATCCCTGAATCACCACCCGGCAGCCGTCGATGCTCATGTGCAAATAGCGAAGGCTCTCGTCGCAGGCCAGCATCACGCCGCGCCCAGTGGCCTCCAGCCGCCCGCGCGACCCGCCAATATTCAGCGGCTTGCCGGTCACTACGCTGGTCACCGTGTGCCCCATGTGCATCGAGTAGGTATCCATGATCCATGCCATGGTCTGCTCGTTGGTGTTCATGTCGGGCGCCAGAACGTCCTTCTCCGGTCCGATGAAGTCGATAATCTCCGCGGTGTAGCGGCGGGTCATGCGCTCCAGTTCGCCCTGGCTCATCGTCTTGGGGTCGCAGATCACACCCCCTTTGGCCCCGCCGAAGGGTATATTGACCACCGCGCATTTCCAGGTCATCCAACTGGCCAGCGCCCGCACCTCGTCCAGCGTTACATCCGGCGTGTAGCGCACTCCGCCCTTGCCGGGGCCGCGGGCGATCGAATGCTGTACCCGGAACCCGGTGAACTTCTCCACCTTGCCGCTATCCATGGTTACGGGAAAGTGCACAATGATCTCGCGCACCGGGGTGCTTAGCATCTTCCACAGGCCGGGATCGAGGTTCAGTTTCCGCGCCGCGAATTCGAAGCGCGCAGTCTGCGCCTCCCAGGGGTTGATCTCGTGTTCCAGGGTGACACTGGGGATCTTAGCTGCCATGCGCCTCTCCATTCTCCAATTGCCTGCATCCGGACTCAAAAAGCAATTCCACACCTTCAGATGCAGCCGGCTTAGCTACGTTGCCCGGCAATGATCGTATTGTACGCAATTGGGCATCGAGCGGCCGCCGGAGCAGGGCTGCGAACGGTCGTGCCCCCGGCTCCGGCTGGGCGCCGAAAGCCTTGGCGTTCAGGCGGTCGACCGCCGTGCTATCATCCTGCCATTCTGGGAAATCTACGCGATGCCAGCTTCAGGGCGGGGATCTACAGACAGCGAGCGATGCGTCGACGACGCCCTCGCTCAACGGAAGGCAGCCTCAATTGCCCAGCTTCCAGTTTGGCGGCTGACTGCACCTAACCAATTACTCTTGTCAGGCCCCCATCGTCGTTGCCGACTCACGGGAAATGAAACTGCGTCCAATTCCATCCCTACGCCAACTTGCCAACTTGCTAATCCCGCGCAGCGGGGGCCAACTCGCTAAGCTCGTTCGAGCGATCCCCGCACCATTGTCCGTTTGGATTGTTCAACTTAAAGAAAACTTGAAACCTCGTTTCTTCCTAGGCCAATGCTTCGAAGGCAGCCACGAACACATCCTCCGTTATCAGCTCCGGTGTTTGGAAATAGGTAAACAGCAAGCCCGTCGTGACCGCATCCAGCACCCGCACAAACTGCTTTGCCGGCATTGGGAGACTCTTCGCCGGTATCAACTGGACCAGCTCCTTTTCGAGCCAGCCATAGACCTCTGCATTCTTCTCCAGAATTCTTGCCTGCATCGGCGTGTGCGTAAGCGCGTAGAGCTGAAATGCTGTCGCTATGGCTGCGTGCTTCCGGCGTTCCTTTGCCACCGCGGCCACCGACTTTCCCACGATGCGCATCTGTTCCTTCAAACTGGCCCCAGCCTTCAGCGGCGGAATGATCGGCTTCCAATGCGTCTCAATGAGAGCTAGGAACAAATCCTCCTTGTTTTTGAAGTTGCCGTAAACCGCCCCGCGCGTCATCCCTGCCAGCGCGGCAATATCTTCCAGCGATGCGCGATCGAAGCCCTTCTCTGCAATCACCGCCCCAGCCGCCTCAATCAATCGCTTCCTGGTGCGCGCGCGTTTCCCCTCTACAGGCGCTTGCGTCCCCTTGTCCAGGCCTCTGTTCATTGTCTTCTCCAAAACATACACTCTTGCATTTTATACAAGCTTGTATTATTCTAGCGCCATGTTGACTCTTTGGCAACTCTATCTCGGCTCCGCGCTCCTGCTCTCGCTGCTCTTGCTGGCCATCGGCTACGTCTATGAATGGACTGGCGAGCGGAGAGATGCCCGCTTGAACCCCGCCCCTGGACGGCTCATCTCCGTGGGGGACCACAGGCTTCATCTCCTCTGCAAGGGGAGTGCCGGCCCGGCCGTAGTGATTGAACAGGGCGCGGGCGAACTTTCGAAATTCTGGTGGCCCATACAGGATGAGATTGCGAAGTTTGCCCAGGTGTGTACCTACGACCGCGCCGGTTACGGGTGGAGTGAGCCGGGGCCACTTGGGAAGAGTATCGAAGACCGCACTCGGGAACTGCGCGCACTGCTATCCGATGCTGGAGTTCAGGCACCGTTCATCCTCGTGGCCCACTCCTACGGCGGGCTGATGGTTCGAGACTGCGCCATCGAGTACCCGAGCCAGGTCGCAGGTCTTGTCCTGGTAGACACCCCTGACGAGTCTTCGATCTTTCAACGTGAGGTTCTTGACTTCTATGCGAAGGCCAGGGTCATAAACCGCGTGGTTGGATTCTTTAGCCGATTTGGAGTCCTGCGATTGCTCAGCCATTGGGTTCCTCTCGACCGCTTTGGGCTTTGGCTCACACGGCCGTCGGAATATGCGGCTCTTTGTGACGATCTTCTTTCGCTGGAGCTTGTCCCTGCTCCGATGAGAGCTTCGAAAAGCGCGGGAAGCCTCGGCTCTCTGCCGATGATCGTAATTACACACGGACAACCCTTTCCAGGACCGTTTGCGGTGCTGGAGAAGAACTGGAGCGAAGGCCAGGCGCGACTGGCTGCTCTCTCGACCAATAGCGTCCTGATGGTGGCGAAAGATAGCAATCACATGATTCAGCAGGATGAACCCGCGCTGGTTGTGGACGCAATCCGGCGGATGCATGACGCAGTGAAAGAGGGTGCTTCATTGGTCGTTCCGCAATAGCCAAAAGCATATCCGGCGTTGAATCCATGGCCGCAAGGTGACGGTCCATTGGCGGGCGGCCCAGGTGCCGGCAGAAGTGAGCACAACCACTGAAGATGGGTGGCCCAGGTGCCTCGCATTTGGGCACCTGGGAGAGCCGCCAATCTGTCAGGAATCTCCCCGGTCCAAAATGTGAACCATCCCCCGGTTTATACCCCCCCGCACGACCCTAGCGCAGGCGCCTGCACCGAGCAGCGGCGGCGCGCAAACCGGCATCAGGACCATTGCCATTCCCAACGGCGGCACCAACTATCTGGGCGCGCTGATCAATGCCAATCCGAGCCGCTTTCAGAGCGTTTCGCCGAGCGGTTACATCCCTGGAATCGACTATTGATTTGAATTGGACGCGCAGGAATTTGGTTTGGCACAGCTCGTTGCCGCGATGAAGCCGCGGCAAAGCCGGGCGCTCTCAATCTTGTGGTAACTCGATGTTTGAACCCGCCGAGTTCGCCCGGGCCAGGGCCGCGCCCGGCGCCATGCAGCCCGCGCTGATAAACTTGAAGCAAAGCCATGTTCAAGGAACGCTACGCGCGCTGGATGTACGAGTGGGAGACGCGGCTGACCACGCGCGACGAAAACCGCGTGGTGCGCCCGCTGGAGTGGGGATTCGAGTGGATTGAGCCGTTTCTCGAGGCGCACGGCTTTGCAGAGGCCGCGCCGGGGCTGGAGGTGGTGCGCGACCCCGCCGCCGCCGAAGCCGCCATGGTGCGCATCAACCAGTTGCTCGTCCGCCACAGCGACAAGTTCTTCGGGTACGAGCGGCCCACCGACTTCCGGCTGGAGGAGCGGCATCCGCAACTGTTCCCCACCAATGTGCGCCCGGAGACGCTGGCCAAGGACGCGGCGATGCGCGAGCTGGCCGGCGAGGGCAAGCTGGCGACGGCGCAGTATCTGCGCTTTACTTCGCCGGAGCGGACGCCCTACCCCGAAAACGACCAGGTGAATGCCCGCTGGTACCCTGCGCCCGCGCATAAGGACCCCGCGCGGCCCAAGCAGGCTATTGTGGTGCTGCCGCAGTGGAACTCCGACGGCCTGGGCCACAACTCGCTTTGCACCATCTTCAACCGCATGGGCGTCTCGGCGCTGCGGCTCTCCATGCCTTACCACGACATCCGCCGCCCCGCTGAGCTGGAGCGCTCGGATTACGCGGTCAGCTCCAACATCGGAAGGACGCTCTCGGCCTGCCGCCAGGCGGTGGTGGATGTTCGCTGCTGCGTGGACTGGCTGGAGGAGCAGGGCTATGAGCACTTCGGGGTGCTGGGAACCAGCCTGGGTTCCTGCTACGCCTTCCTGGCCAGCGCTCACGATCCGCGCATCCGGGTGAATGCCTTTAACCACGCCTCGACGGCGTTTGGCGACGTAACCTGGGCCGGGCAGAGCACCCGTCACGTCAAGCAGGCTCTGGGAGAGGCTGGGCTGACCCAGGAGCGGGTGCGGGCCCTGTGGGCGGCCGCAAGCCCGTGCTACTACTACGACAAGATCGCCGCCGCGGCAGCCGGCGGGCCCGGCAAGCGGGTGCTGCTGGTCTACGCCGACTACGACTTGACCTTCCCCAGGGAGTATTCGCTGCAAGTGGTGGACGCCTTCCGCCGGATCGGCCTGAACTTCGAGCCCCGCGTGCTGCCCTGCGGCCACTACACCACCGGCGAGACGCCTTACAAGTTCCTCGACGGCTGGTACCTGGGCTGGTTTGTCTACCGCGCCTTCAAGGCGCTGCGTCAGGAGAAGGCAGCCAGTTTGCAACCGGCAGCGGTCCCAGCGCACGAAGCGGAAGAAGGAGCCGTCACGCGTTGACGCGCCGCGCTCGCCAGCAATTCTGAATGAGGAAATGGCGGAGCTAGCAGCGCAATTCCTCCCGGTAGGGAGGAGAGGAGAATAGCCCAGGGTGAAACCCTGGGTAAGCGTTCGACCGAGAGATTTCCGCCCCGTAGGGGCAGTGCGAACCCCCTGCGCGGTCGCTGGATTCAGTGATCCATGGCGAGAGCATTCGATCCGCCCCTCCAGGGGGAATGACCTTTCTTTTGCCCTCACCCAGGGCGGCGCCGCGCTTGCCCTGGGCTATTTTCGACGGCTTCCTACGGGAGCAGACCGATGGGTTCCTCATGGGATAGCCGATATGGAGACCCGTTTAGAATTGCTGCGCACGGGGCGTCCGATGCGGCCTCCGCGCGGTTTCTGCTAGCATCCTTTGTGGAGACTTATCAGGATGGACGCTCTTAGCGGCGCGGGCCTTGGCGCCCGGCGCAATGAAGATATCGCACTCGATCTGCTCAAGTTTGTGGCCGCCACGGCTGGAGTGGGCCGTCCCGCCGCTCCCTCGACCGGGTTCAGCGGCGCCTCGACGCCCAAGCCGGAGGAGCACGTTTGCCAGTTGCTCTCGCTCTATAGCCGCTGCCTGAAGGCCGTCGAAGGCCAAGCGCCGGAACAGACGGGCCCAGAGCCGGAAATCGAGGCTGCGCAATAGCCGACGAAACCATTGTGCGCGTTGCCGTGGCCGGGGCCGGGGCCTTTGGCCGCAACCATCTCCGCGTCTATCGCGAGCTGGAACTGGCTGGCCAGCCTGTCGCTCTGGTCGCGGCCGTCGAGCCGGATGCAGCCCGCGCCGCCGAAGCCGCCGCCAAGTACGGGATTCCCGTCTTCTCGACGGTGGACGAACTGCTGGCCGCCAGGCGCGCTTCGGGCCTGAGGCTCGAAGCAGCCACGGTCGCCGTTCCCACGGTGCATCATCATGCCGTCGCCTCGGCGCTGCTCGAAGCGGGACTGGATCTGCTGGTGGAAAAGCCCCTGGCCGCAAGCCTGGCCGAGGCCGACGATCTGATCCGCGGCGCGCAGATCGGCGGGCGCATCCTGCAGCCGGGCCACCTGGAGCGCTTCAATCCCGCAGTCCTAGCCGTGGAACCGCAGCTGCGCCGGCCCATGTTCTTTGAGGCGCACCGGCTCTCGGTCTTCACGCCCCGCGCGCTGGATGTGGATGTAGTGCTGGACCTGATGATCCACGACCTTGATATTGTGCTCGCGTTTGCAGGCTCGCCAGTGCGCGAGGTGCGGGCGGTTGGATTGCCGATTCTGTCGCCCAAGGTGGATATCGCCAACGTCCGCGTGGAATTCGAGTCCGGCTGCGTGGCCAACTTCACCGCCTCGCGCGTGTCGACGGAACGCGTCCGCAAGCTGCGCTTCTTTGAGCCGCGCCAGTACGTCTCCATCGACTACGCGCGGCGGGACGTGCTGGTGATTCGCGTCGAGGAAGGCGCGGGCAAGGCGTCACCGGCCGATCTGATTGCGGCCTTGCCGCCGCAGGTTGCCGCCATGCTGCCGCCGGGGATCGCCGAGGGAATCGCGTCGAGGAAGATCGACTTGGCGAAGATTAACCCGGCATTGATTGCGCAGTTTGCCGCCATGGCAAAGATCGATCCGTCGGTAATCGCCCAGTTCACAAATCCCGCGGAAATGAAGGCGGGCCTGAGCTTCTCCAAGCCGGCCGTTGCGCCGGGAGAGCCATTGCGGCTGGAAATCGAGTCGTTTCTCGATGCGGTTCGCACGCGCCGCGAGCCGCGAGTTACTGCTCGACAAGGCCGTGATGCGCTGGCTTTGGCGTTGGAGATTCAGGCGTCGATGGCCGCCCACGCAAAGCGCGCCGGACTGGAAGACTTCTTCAAGCCCGATGCCCAAAATGAGACCAGCGACTAGTCTCTTGCTTCCAGCGAAGGGCAGAAACAAAGGAATCAAAAAAAATCGCAAAATCTGCTTGACAAGCAGCGGGCAATGGGAGAAGATTCTTGCAGTGTGGTTTGCATAGCAAACTAGTTTACGAGGATAGAAATGAACGAGATTCCTAACAACATTGTCAATGAGAATCCGAATGTAATTGCCAACCGCCTCATGGAGAGGGCGGAATTCCGCGATGGATTGCAGGAGATCGTGATCGGATCGATGATTTTGATGTTTGCGGGCATGACCGGCTTGCCGATGGTATTCAAAGGACCATTCAGCTCTATGGCATCCTCGTCGGGCATCTGCTTACTGCTGGTCATAATGGGTTTTGGATCGCAGCGGGCGATCAAGAAGGTGCGCAAGCGGTTTTTAGACGGGAAGATGGGTTACGTAAAACTGAAACCGGTCAATCGGAAGAGGGTCGCTATCAGACTCAGCATCATAGTTGGCCTTGCGTTCGTCGTTGCCGCCCTGTTTTCGTTCGTTGCTGTCAAGATTGTGGCCGCAACCACCCGGGGAGGGGGCATGGTCCACTGGGGCTTGTTCACGCCGGCCAATTGGCTTCTTGTGGGAACTGGATTACTCGGTGGAGCAATCATGGTCTTCCGTGTTCGCTCGCCCCGCTATGTAATCGGCGGCGTGATCATGGCGGCGCTGAGCATACTGCTTGCTTTCAGCAAAGTCTCACCCAATGTAGGCCTAACAATCCTCTGCGGCTTTGCAGGCCTTCTCGCTCTTATCTCCGGGAGCGTCGTGTTTTTCCTCGTCCTTCGCCAACCGGTTGAGCCGGGAGAATAAAATGAGCGGGAAGATTCAACAACTGGCCGAGATCGACCGCATCATCCACGAGCCGGCGCGGCTGATGATCGTCGCGCTGCTGGCCGCCGTCGAAGAGGCCGACTTCCAATACCTCCGTCAGGCAACAGGCCTCACCCAAGGTAATCTCTCCGCTCATCTGTCCAAGCTGGAGGAGGCGGGCTATGTAGCCATTGAGAAAACCTTCCGCGGCAAATACCCGCTCACCATCTGCCGGATGACGGAACGCGGCAGAGAGGTGCTCGACAGCTATCGGAAGGTCATCCGAGCCGCGCTTTGATGGAAACTCACCATTGAATCCGCTCCAACTGGCGCCTAGCGCCATAGATGCTTTGACCAGTTGGAACACTCGCCTTTAGCCAGGTCCGTGACCGGAAGATGTTCTATCGAATGAGCGAACGTGGGCCGGGAGGCCGGCGCTACATTCCCAAATGGAACATTTTCATACGGCCAAAGAACTAGTACCGCGACCTGGTGATTTCGTAATCGTGCCCATGAACCTGGGTGCCCCAGGTCCCGCTTTTGGGACCTGGGAAACCACAAATCTACGCGGTCGCGGAACTAGCGGCTAAAAGCTAGCAGCTAGAGGCTGTCTTTACGCGATCCCCAGCACCCGGTTCAAAGCACCCACAACGTACTTCCAGATCAGGTAGTAGGCGGCAAGCGCGGCCAGGAAGCAGGGCGCGATGAGCGCATAGGGCACATAGGCCGCCTGGAACCAGGTGACGCCGTGGGCACCGAATGCAAGCACTCCCAGGCAATGGGCTGTGGTTGCTCCCAGGGGCATCAGAACAAGGGGCAGGATTGCGCCGTGCAGGCCGATGGGTAAATGTGTGCACCCACGCGAGCCCAGCCAGAGCATGTTCCAGAGCCCGAAGAGCAAAGGCACCACGGCCATGGGAAAGATCATGGCCTGTTCGATGGGAACCGGCACCTGGAGCACGATCCGCGCCACGATGAAAACGGTGAGAAGCAGTGGCAGGACCAGCGTGGGCACAAAGACTCCCGCCAGGTAAGCGCGAAGATTGGGATGGGTATTCATTGCTTCCTCCTTGCTGCGAGTCATCTCGCAAGTTAGTTTGCGGGCGGATGCGCGTCCGCGGGTTCACAGATAGTAGAGAAACACCGGGATCGACGCCGGTACGAGCGCTGCGAAGGCCGCGAGGCTGGCCAGCAGCGCCGCGTCGAACCAAGCCCAGGAACTCGGTCTTGGCGCGGCGGGCCTGGCATCCAGCCGCCGCAGCATGGCGGGCCAAAGATCGCGGCCCGGCTCCGGGTCAGCCTCGACCGGCGGCAGCGCCTGTTGCAGGAGTTTCTTCAAGCGGTCCTCGTCGTATGCATTCATGACGTAATCCCCTGTTGTTGCAAATCTCTTCTCAATAAACGAAGCGCGCGAAAGACGCGCAGTTTGACGGCGGCGACCGAGATGCCCAAAGCTTCTGCCACATCCTTTTGCGGCAGCTCTTCGATGACCGCCAACGTGGCGGCAATGCGCAGCTTGGGCGCCAGCCGCTGAAATGCCAGCGCGATCTTGCGCCGGATTTCGGCCGAGACCGCGGAGTCGGCTGTGGCCGGTGCGGGAATCTCCGCAGGCAGCTCGGTCTCAGGCCGGGCGCTGCGCAGCCAGTCAAGCGCCGCGCGGGTGGCGATGCGGCGCGCCCAGCCCTCGAATCCGCGCGATGGCTGGAAGCTGTCGCGGGCCCGATAGATGCGCCAAAAGGTCTCCACCGTCAGATCCTCGGCCGTGGCCGGGTTGCGGACGATGCGCAGAATCCAGCCGTAGACGGCGCGCTGATGCTGATGGAAGAGCGTCTCGAAGGCGGCTTCGAAGGCTTCTGGGCTGCCATGCCGAAATGCGTTCAGGAGGTCGCTCGATCCGTTCGGCATTCGCTCTTCCCCCTTTCCGTTGCGCCGGGCCATGAGTCTTTCTCAGCTTCGGCTTCGTGAATGTCAGCAGTGCATTTCCCAAGTCGCCCCGTTATCAACGATATGATCAGATACGTTCTCGCCAGGGCTTAAGGCGCGGTATCCAACGTGAAACATGTTCGCAGTAGACTGCATATTCGACCGGGAACGATCTCCGCAACGCTGGCTCCTCGTACATCACCACAAAAACATGGGATCCGGCCCAGACAAACAACCCATAGACAAGAATCCGGAAATCGCCGAAGATGAGGCCTTGCCCAAATATGAGCGACACGACCGCGATATACATGGGGTTACGGACATACTGGTAAGATCCCGTAACGACAAGGTGCTTTGCCGGATAGATAGGCGCTGGCGTGCCGATACCTTCGAGCGCGAAACGCAGGAATGCTTCAATCAGGAGGACAAAGCCCGCGGCCAGGAGAAGACCACCAACCGCGCGAAGGGCCACCAACCCGAAAAACGATGCATGGACATGCCATCTGCCGATCCACCAGGGAAGAAAGCCGGCCACTGTTCCGGGAGCAACGAAAAGGAAGATTGCAGTTCCCAGAAGGGCAATCGCGCGGGCCTTTCGATCAAGGGAACTCATGCCCTTTTCCTTCCTGTTCCAAACTTGCCTGTTTCCGGCTTCTATCTACCTTTACGGCCCAGGCACGGAATAGGTTACATCGAATGGGCGATGATCTGTGTATCTGCTTGCGAACGGCGGGAACAGTTTTGCTCGCACTGGTGTCTATAGAAACACAGTCGTACCGATTGGGATGAACGGAGTAGACGGGTCCAAGGCGATGAGTTATCGCTGGGGTAAAGTGCCTTGAACTCCGCTCCGCGCGCGAGAGATCGCGCGCGGAGCGGCCAGCCCCTCTTGCGCCCGCAAAAGGCCTCCCGACCTCCCGAGCGGCGCGGCTGAATAGCAGTCTCAAGGGAGGCAGGCCATGTTTGAAGACTCCACATTCGAATCCGCAGGCAGAATTCACACCCGCAGCCGCCGCTGGATGATCGCTGCCTTCACCTTCAACAGCTCCATCCTGCTGGCTTTGATTCTCATCCCGCTCATTCGCCCTGAAGCGCTGCCGCGCCAGTTTGTCGCGATCATGATGGAAGTGCCACCTGCGCCGACGGCTGCCGAGCCGCAGAAGCCTCAACCCGCTCGCACCTCGACAACCCGAACCGAAATGGACGGCGTCCGCCTTCTCGCGCCGCCCAGAATACCTCCGACCATAGCCACATTCAGCGAGCCGGAGCCCCCCTCCCTGCCGGATACGGGGATGATCGGTGGAAGTCCTAACGGCCCCGGCGTTCCAGGCGGGGTCTTTCCCGGCCCGTCCGTCCGCCCCGTCGTCCGCCCGGAACCCAGAGGCCGAATGCGGGTCTCGTCCGGGGTTGAGGATGCGCTGCTCATCCGGAAGATTCTGCCCGTCTATCCGGCCATCGGACAAGCCGCGCACGTCGAGGGCACGGTGGTTCTGGAAGCATCCATCTCCAAATCCGGGACCATCGAGAACCTTCGCGTCGCCAGCGGCCCACCCATATTGCGGCAGGCCGCGCTCGATGCCGTGCAGAACTGGCGCTACCGTCCTTATCTGCTCGACGGCGAGCCCGTGGAAGTTGAGACCACGATCAATGTGATCTTCACCCTGAGCCGGTAAGCAGGGTCCGGCTCAGGCTGTCAGGCGGGGCAGGGAACTGACCCGCCTGACAGCCTGTTGCCGGTCAGCTCGGACTCATGAACGTGCAACACTCGATGGAACAGGAGTATATTACGAGGTGACGGACGTTGCCGCATTGCAGATATAAACAGCTTACCGCCTATCCTGATGAAACGTCTATTCGACATTGTCTCTTGCAGCCTCCTCCTGATCTTGCTCGCTGTCCCGATGGCGTTGATTGCTGTCGTGGTCAAGCTGACTTCCAAGGGTCCAGTGCTGTATTGGTCTAACCGTGTGGGGCGCTGGAACCGCATCTTCCGTATGCCGAAGTTTCGCAGTATGCGGACCGATGCGCCTCAAGTGGCGACGCATCTGTTTCGCGACCCCGGCGCATACCTCACTCCAATCGGCGGCTTTCTTCGCCGCAGCAGCCTCGATGAGCTGCCGCAGTTATTCTCTGTCTTGAGGGGGGAGTTGAGCCTTGTCGGGCCGCGTCCGGCGCTCTTTAATCAGGACGATCTGATCGCGCTCCGGACCGAATCAGGCGTTCATGGGCTGCTCCCAGGCGTTACCGGCTGGGCGCAGGTCAACGGACGCGACGAGCTGCCGATCCCTGAGAAGGTTCGCTTGGATTGCGAGTATCTGCGCTCGCGCTCGTTCTGGTTTGACCTCAGGATTCTTGCCATGACGGTGTTGAAGGTTGTCCGCCGCGAAGGGGTCTCTCACTGAAGGGCTCACGTTGACGTTGGTGACCTCGGATGCTGGTGAAATCGCCGGCGGGGGGCGTAGGTTACTATAGGGGTATACGCAGGAAGCCGCGGTATTTGTTGTCGCCCTTGTCGGGCGAGGTCTCGGTATAGCGGTATAATCGTTGGCACTGTCAAACGTTGAGTATTTTTGAACTGCAACTTCTTTCAGAAATGAGGAAGCGAGTGTTCGTCAGGCAGCGTTCTGTAGTGATCGTTGTGATCCAGGTAGTACTG
>JBEKDH010000001.1:0-118018 GCA_050014455.1 Occallatibacter sp. | reverse complement strand
CGTTCCTCTGCTGAATAGAGGTCCGTTAGTACCGAGACATAACCGCCGTCGGAGAGCAACTCTATGAAGACGGCGCGGTCATTCTCATCCGTATTCGATTTGTCGGCGGAGCGAACGATGCCGCGCATCGCGACCAGCATGCAGTCGTCCTGGCCGCGGATCAGTTCGTCGTAGGTCGCCGGCACGGGCTTGGGCAGGTCGCCGTGACGGAGCAGGGTGACAGTCCCCGCGCCGACATTGGGGTGGAAGCTGGCATGTGTCTTGCCCCGGATCAGCACGCGATCGCCCGGAACCAACGGCACGCTTGTGTCGGCAGAGACGAAGATGGCTGCGCCGCTGTCCTCCACAAAGAGAACGTGTTGCACCTGGACGAAATAGGTCACAGTCGCTTCAAACGCGACCGGGATGCCCTGGTCGGCCTCGGCGTTGCTGAGAGCCTGAATGGCGCGCAGCGTGGTCAACGGGGCGGGCGCGGCAGCCGAGACGGCTACGGCCCATCCAAGAATGACGCCGAATGCGAGAATCAACCTCTTCATTGAACAGAATCCATAACTACAGGTCCTGGAAGATTTTACTCCCCAAGAGTATCTGTCGGCACAACCCGCAGATCCATCACTCGGACATGAAGAAGAAGCCGGGATACTGCTCACAAAAAGAGACAGCTGCAATCTGCTTGTTCTCCATCTTACTCTCGCTGAAGCAGCGTTCAGCGCCGGATCGATAGCGGCACAAATCTACTCGCCGCTTGCAGCCTTCGGTTTCGGGCGGGGGGACAGCCTCGTTCTGTAAAAAACAAAAAAGAAGTAAGCAATGGAAGCCGTGAACACGATGAGCAGCATGCGCGAACCGACGGCAAGGTAGCGCAGGTTGTCGATCTCGAAATGGAAGATGTCGATCAGCAGAAAAACCAACTGTATGAGCACTTCCAGCACACAGGCAATCAAAGCAATGAGCGTCGCAATCCTCATGTTCTTCTCCTTGCATGGCTGCTCGAACAGCAGCCTCACCCCTGCGAGAGTTCGACTCGGGGGATTTCAAGCAATCTACACCTTTTCCCCCACGTCTGGCTTTGTTTTGCCTCAGGTTTTTGCAGTGTCAAGTAGGGTTCTCCCTAAACTGTTCATTCATAAAGCCTTGGATATGCGTTCAGTTTGGCGCTCCGCGCGAGTATTCAAACCAGGGCAATTGAGAGCATGTGGGTCCTCCTCGAACGGCCGGGGTGCAACTGCTTCATGGCAGGGGCTCTCCCGGCCGTTCGCCTTTTCCGCAATCGCCTTCTTTCATTTGCTTCCACGCAATGCCGCAAACGGCCGCTCCGCGAGCGAACCGCGCGTTGGTCCTCTACTCAATGCGCATTCCTGCCAATCCCACCCATTCGCAATTGACGCAGGCATTCCCGAAGTGCTTTCATACTTGCGGCGGATGGGCCATTCGCCCACCCCGGAAAGATGGAGACTTGCTATGAGAACAGGGGTGGCGATGCTGGCAGCGATTGTTTTGTCGGGTGCTTTGTTGTGCGGATGCGGCGGCGGCGGCAATGCGAGCACGGGCGGCAGCGGAGGCAGCGGGGGCCAGACCACAACGCCAACCCAGGCGCCTGTCATCACCACCTCCGCCGCACAAAACGGCGCTGTAATAGTCAGCCTGGCTTCGGCGACCTCCGGAGCCTCCATCTACTTCACCTTGGACGGCAGTACGCCGACCACGTCGTCACAGCAGTACCAGGCGCCTATTCTTATTGCCTCGAACCTGACGGTTTCAGCCATGGCCGCGGCCACGGGCGACACAAACAGCAGCGTCACCACCCAGAGCTTCACGCCCAACATCCCTTCGGGAACATTGGTGTGGTCCGACGAGTTTGCCAACTCCACCACCTCCAATGCCGCGCCCAACCCCCTGGTGTGGACCTACGACACGGGCAACAGCGGCTTCGGTAACAGCGAGCTGGAGAACTATTGCGCGTGGGGCTCTTCGGCGGCGCCCTGTAGCACGGTGAATCCGAATGCCTACGTCGGCACCGACGGCTACCTGCACATCGTGGCCGAGCAGCCCTCGGCAGGAGTCTATACGTCGGCGCGCTTGAAGACCGAGGGGCTGTTCAGCTTCCAGTATGGGCGCATCGAGGCGCGAATCCAGGTACCGGAGTCGCAGGGCATGTGGCCCGCCTTCTGGCTGTTGGGCGACAACATCGTTACCAACCCCTGGCCGGCCTGCGGCGAGGCCGATGTAATGGAGCATATCGACGGCAGCAACACGCCGTTCGGCGGCCCCGGCACTGGGACGGCGCCGGGGTACGACTGGATCGCCGGTTCCGTGCATGGCGGCCTATCGGCTAGCGCCGAGGCCAGCTTGGGCACCGACTACCCATCGTCAGCCTCCAATGGATTTTCCGCGGCCTCATGGCACACATACGGCATGATCTGGACGAAAGGGCAGATTCAGTATTACGTCGACAGCCCAACCAACATCTACGCCACTGATTCCACCAGCAACTTCTCGGGTGCCTGGCCCTTCGATCAGGGCCCGATGTTTGTGATCCTGAACCTCGCGGTTGGAGGAACCTGGCCCGGTTCACCCAATGCGGCCACTGTATTTCCGTCGCAGATGCTGGTGGACTACGTGCGGATCTATACCAACTAGAGGTAGTGTGCCGCTCTGAACAGCCCGACTCCCCGCGGCGAGTTGCGGTTGGAATGAACGGCCGCCAACTCGCTGACTCGCTATCGCCGCGAAGCGGTGGCCAACTCGCCGATTTTGTTTGCAAACCGCCTCATCCAACTATTGAATCCGGAGATTGACGAAGCAAACCGGAAACGCTACCATTCCCCACGTATTCTTCCTGGCGCCAAATTGAAGGAGGTTGTTCCATGAGAATCGCTGTGCCGGTTGCCACCCTGTTGTTTGCATCTGCGTTGGCATGGGCGGACGGGCCAAAGCCCTGTGAAGTGTTGAAGTCTGAGATTCAAAAGAAGCTGGACGCAAATAACGCCAAGGGGTACACGCTGGAGGTGGTGGCGAAGGACAAGGACGCGGAGGGCAAGGTGGTTGGCAGTTGCGAGGGCGGGACCAAGAAGATCGTCTACACCAAGGCTTCGGCCGCGCCCAAGGCGCTGGCGCCCGCTGCAAAGAAGCCTTGATCTTCACAGGCCTAAGCGCCGCTGCGACCGCGCGAGGATAGCGCGCGGGAGTTCTTCGCCTAAGAGGTGCGTAGTTCTTGCGGCGGCCTGTTGGGGCCGCGGCTACTTGTTCTCATTCCCGGTCAGCCGGAAGGTGAGGGTTCCCCAGAAGAGGCGCGCGCGCATCTGCACCGGCAGGTGGCGCTCGTCGTCGGTGTACCATATCCAGATATTTCCGCGGTTCTTCACCACGCCCGCGTCGGCGGTGGGCTGCACACGCACGGTCTTGAAGGCGCCCAGCGTGGTCCTGATCTCTTCGCGGCCCTCCACCTTCATGGTCACCGGCACGGTGCGCATGGCATCCACCACCGGGATGACAAAGTTCCTGCCCACCTCCATGGGCTGCGACGAGGCGTAATAAACGCCCGTCAGCAGATCGGTAAGGCAGCCTTGCACGGGCGACTCCAGGTGCTTGCTCTGCCCGGTGACCAGGTTCTTCTCATCCAGTATCGATTTTCCCTGGGAATAATCGAGTCTGAGCGTGGAGTTGATCTGCCGCCGGCCCTCGACGGTCTGCTTGTCGAACTCGAAGGTGCAGCCCCGCGTGCGGTCGAAGGTGGATTGGAAGCGGTCGCCCACGTGAAAGAGCAGGTTGATGGCGCCGATGGTGTCCGCGTTGGCCGTGATGCGTTCCCGATCGCCCGTTGCCTCAAAGCGAAGAACGGCCGTTCCGGCGGGAAAGACCCGCCAATCCACGCTATAGGTGAGGGTCTGCTTTTGCGGAAAACTGAAGCCCGCGCGCGGCGGCGTCAGCAGAACTGCCTGCTGGCCGTGAGCCGCAAAGGCCAGTGCAACGGCACATAAGAGGGTTGCTACGGTCGTGCGGGTATTCAACGTCAGACAGGCCTCCTCGGAGATCGACTATTCTGGCGCGGGATACGCTCAGCGCAGCCCATGCACCATCGCTCCCAGAGCCGGCCGGAGGAAGAGCAGGCTGAGGTACAGCAGTGCGGCCCCTATTGCAGCATTGTACTCGCGATGCCTGAGGTAGAGCGAAAAGGAGAAACTGCCCGCGCCGGAATCCGCACCGGAATGGTCTGCCGGGGTCAAACGGGGAATCAGGCGCGGCACTCGACGGCAATAGGCCTCGAACTCAGGAAATGTAGCGCGCAGGAACCGCTCTTCCGAGTCGATTACCGGGATATAGATGGCCGCAAACCCGCCGGCCAGCAGCATCGCCACCGGCCAACTGAGCAGCGCCAGCGCAAAGCCCGCGGCCATCAGCATCGATCCCAGGTAGAGCGGGTTGCGGGTGTGGGCATAGGGGCCGGTCACGGTCAGTTCGCGGTTCTTTTTCACGTAGCCGGCCGCATAGCCGCGCAGCCACAGGCCGGGCACCACCAGCGCCAGGCTCCATGCCACGGCGGCCGGCTGGGGCGCGCGCCGCCACAACTCGAAGAGATAGAGGACCGCGGCGAGAAAGCCCAGCGGCACGCGAATGCGCCGGGCCACGCGCTGCCAGCTGGCCATCCAATCGAGTTTTGGGGTTCCATTCTTTTCAGTCAACGAACAAGCTCCTGACGAGTGGGACCGGTTGGGTTTCTAGGTATCCCACCTTTGCCGCAAAAAACAAAGACGCGGCAAGGATGGGGCACCCAATTCTGTTGGATCATGAGGCAGTCTCCTCGGCCAGCAGCTCATCGGCGGCGCTCAGCACCTCTTGCGGCTGGATGGTCAGCAGGCCGGCCTCCGGGGCGGCGCGGCGGGTGTGGTCGCGGCGGCTTTCAGGGCTGCGCAGCACCCTGAATCTGGTTCCAAAAGGGCCGTTGCGGCTGGGATCAGTAGGCCCGTAGATGCCGACCACGGGCCGGCCCAAAGCGCAGGCCAGGTGCAGCGGGCCGGTGTCGCCGCCAACGCACAGTGCGATCCGGCGGGTGAGGGCAATCAGTTGAGCCAGTGAACAGGTGAGTGGAGCGGCCGCGCCGCCTGTGCCCTGCGCGATGGCGTCGGCAAGCGCCTCCTCCCCGGGGCCGGCATTGACCAGCACGTGCAGGCCGCGATCGGCGAGGCCCTTCGCGACGACGGCATATCGCTCCGCCGGCCAGCGCTTGGCGCCCCACCCGGCGCCGGGGTTGATGACCACGGCGGGCTGGCTTCCACCGGAAGGCAGCATCCGGTCGGCCCAGGCCTCGGCGGCCACATCCACCGGCAGCCAGGGCGCAGCGGGCGTCAGCGCGTCGCCGGCCACGGCCGAGGCCAGCTCCACATCCTGCTCAATCACGTGCGCACCGCGGGTGGCCACGCGCTCTGTAAACAGCCAGCGAGCGATTCGCTCGCGCGGCTCGGCCTCGCCGATAAGCCGGCAACCCACCATCCGACCCACCACCGCCGACCGCACCGCTCCTTGCAGGTCAAGCACGGCATCGTACTCTTCGGCTCGCAGCGCCCTCCGCAAGGCCTTGACCTCATGGATGGTCTTCAAGCTCAGCGGGGCTCTTCGCCAGTCCTTGGTGGGGGCCAGGTGAAGCCGGTCGACCAGAGGCTGCGCAGGGCCTCGCCCGCCTTGAAGGGGCGCGGCTTCACAGGCTGCGGAGAGAGCTTCACAGACTGCGGGAAAACTAGATTCGGAGGGAGGCGGGGGTTTCAACCCCCGCTTAATGCCGGCAGAATCAACGCGGGCTTTAGCCCTGGAGCCATGCTCTTCGGGGAATTCGCGCAGAACTTGGCCCTCATGCTCCAATCGTTCAGCCGCCAGCAACGCCCGCCAGCGCGGTTCCACCACCCAGTCGATTACCCACTCCGGATGGGCCTGCCGCAGCGCCGTCACCGCCGGCAGCGCATGCAGAATGTCGCCCATCGCCCCCAGCCGGACCACAAGCAAGCGAAACTTGGATTGCATCTGCAAACTCTGATTTTCTCACAGGGGCGGGTCGGCGAGAGTCAGCTCAAGCCGCCTCGCCAGCCATTCGACCGTCGCGTCCTCATCCTCGATCTCGACGCGCAGGCCAGCGGTCTTTAGCGGCAGCGCTTCGAAAAATTCAGCGGAAAGCTTCCCCAGCCGAACCTGATCCTTCTCGGTGGTGACGAACGCGGCTGCTCCCGCTTGCCGGGCTGCGGCAACAAGGCGATCCACATCGCGCGAGGTGTAGCGGTAATGGTCGGGGAAGGCGATGCGGGCAGCGATCTCCAGGCCAGCCGCTTCGAGCCCGGCAAAGAACTGCACCGGGCGGGCGATTCCACAAAAGGCAGCCACTGCGCCATCGACCGCCGGAACCTCCATCTTGCGGCGGAGCCGCCAGACCGGCCCCTCGAAGCCCCAGGCGCGCAAAGCGGCCGCCAGTTCCGGAGCGTCATCCCGTGCGGGAATGGCGATCACGGTGGCCCGCCGGGCGGCGCTGAGCGGCTCGCGCAGATTGCCAGCGGGCAGCAGGCTGTCGCGCCCGTCGCGGCCTTCGAGCAGCAGAATATTCACGTCGCGATGCAACTGGCGGTGCTGAAAACCGTCGTCCAGAAGGTGCAAACCAAGGCGCAAATCCGCGGAGCCGTCGGCTTCGGCCAGCAGCCCAGCCTTGAACCGCTGCGCGGCCACATACACCGGCGCGCCCGTCTCCCGTGCAATCAGCGGAGGCTCGTCGCCAAACTCCTCGGCGCTCCCGTCCAGACGAACGCGGGCCGGCTGCTGCCCTCGCCGCCCATAACCCCGCGAAAGCACGTCCACGCGCAGCCCGCGGCGCGTGAGCGCCTTCGCGAGAGCAATCGTCAGCGGCGTCTTGCCCGCGCCGCCGGCGGAGAGGCTGCCGATGCTCACCACTGGCCAGCGCAGCCGCCGCACCGGCTCCAGCCCCATGCGCCGCCCAACTTCGCGCAGCGCCAGCCCCAGCCGGTAGGCCGGAACCAGCGGCAGCAGCAGCTTGCGCAGCGCAGATGGCGGCCTCACGACGATCGCTCCTGAATTCCGCCGGCAGAAAGCAACTCCCGCACCGCCTTCACGCATCGCCCCGTCGCCCCGGCCTGCTCCTCGAAGACCTGCCTCGCCCGCTCACCCATCGCTGCGGCTGCGTTCCGGTCGCTCAGCAACTCGATCAATACCCCAGCCAGCTCTTCCTTGGCTGCGATGCGGACGGCCTGATGCGCCCGAAGGTCGTCGACAATTGCGCGGAAGTTGGCGTAATGCGGACCCATCGCGATGGGAACGCCAAACTGCGCCGGCTCCAGCGGATTGTGCCCCCCGGCCGGAATCAGGCTGCCGCCCACAAACGCCACCGCCGCAAGCGAGTACACCGAAGCCAGCTCGCCGATGGTATCGAGCAGCACGATTTCGCCGGGGGCCAGCGGCTTGAGTCCGCTCTCTGCCTGCGCCCGCCAATCTGAGCGCCTCACCCAGTTGAAGCCCGACCCATCGAGCTGCGCGGCTACCGTGCCAAACCGCTCCGGATGCCGGACGGCGAGCACCATCGCCAGATGCGGATCGGCCTCTAGCAGCTGCGGCCAGGCTTCCATGAGGGCTACCTCTTCGCCCTCCAGCGTGCTGCCCGCCACCACCAGCCGCAGATCCGCGGCCAACGCCTTCAACTGGACCGTAGCCTCGGCTTCCCGAACCGCCCGTATATCGAATTTCAGATTTCCTGCCACCGTTACCCGCTCCGGCAGGCAGCCGATGGCCTTCAGCCGTTCCGCATCCTTTTCGCTCTGCGCCAGCACCCGGCTCAGCTGCTTCAGCAGCGGCCGGAAAAAGCCCCGCAGCCGCCGGTAACGGGGCCAGGAGCGGTCGGAGACGCGGGCGTTCACAACCGCCACGGGAATTCCGCGCCGAAAGCAGCCGCTGAGCAGATTCGGCCAGAACTCGGTCTCGGCCAGGATGAGCAGCCGCGGCTCAAGGGCATTCAAATAGGCCCGCACCGCCCAGGGCAGGTCCAGCGGGCAATAGAAGACGCGGTCGGCCCCGAATCGCACTCGCGCCAGCTCCTGGCTGGTTCGCGTGGTGGTTGAAATCACCAGTCGATACCCCGGCAAAGCCGCATCCAGCTCGCCAACCAGCCGGCTCACCGCCAGCACCTCGCCCACCGACACGGCATGGACCCAGATCAAAGGCCGATCTCCTGGCCCCTTCGCAAACCGCACCCGCCCCAGCCGTTCCAGCAGTCCCTCGCGGTACTTGTGGGTGGTGGCCATCCGCCACAGCCACCACGGCGCGCCGGCCACGAGGGCCGCCAGCAACGCCAGATTGTAAAAAAACAGAATCATCCGTTACCGATATTTCCTTCCCCCGGTCTAACCCTCAAATGATACATTCATGCACGATGAGGGTTTCTCGGGCGTTTCCGCTGGTAGGGCTTTGGCTGGCGCTGCCGGCCGCGGCCGCCGACCACACTCCGCCACCCGTGCAGCCGGCCGCCACCTTTGCCGCGGTCGAGGTACACAACGACGAAAAGGTGGCCGTTGCCGTGGAACCCTATGACACGCGCGAGAAAGAAGCCATCTTCCGCGTCGACTACCTCAGCCACGGCGTGATGCCGGTGCGCCTCATCGTCACCAACAACGGCGACCGGCCCATCTCGCTGCGCGACGCGCGCATTCTTTTCCTCACTGCCGCGGGCGACCGAATCCAAGCCGCCGAACCCGAGGACGTGGAGCGGCTGATGAGCAGCAAAGATAGAGAGGGCTCGAAGATCCCCATGCCCGGCCCCATCCCCGGAATCAAGCTGAAGCCCAAGGCCAGCGACAGTAAGGTGGAGCAGGACTTCGACACCTTCGAGTACGGGGCCCTGGTCGTCGAGCCGCACACCACCCGCGCCGGATTCCTCTTTTACGACGTCTCCGGGCTCGATCACCCGCTCCAGGGCGCCAAGCTGCACCTCCGCAAGCTGCGCGACGCCGACGGCAACGAACTCTTCTACTTCGAGATTCCCTTCGACAAGTACTTGAAATCCAAGTCAAGCCAGATGAATTGAGGCGGACGTCGTCTGCTAGGCTATTTGACTGCCTGAAGTTGAACCGGCGGCGTTCAGGCCCCGATTTAGAAAGGAGCCGGGAAGTCTCAACCGCTTTCGGGAGAAGTTTGAATGCCGATAAGTCGCTTCTTCTGTTTTTCTTCCCGGCTGCCCTGCCAGCCTGTCCGCAAACCTCCCATGATCTTGCAGCCAAGTACCATTCAGTCACAACCTACGGGGTGCGCCCCGGAGTCCCGATGATTTCGCGGTATGCCGACGACGGCCAGGTGTGCGAGATGACCCTGGAGAAGCGATCTAGCTTCGCGCCGAAAGAGGAGCCCCTTAGCGCCTCAATCTCCGCGAGTCTATGGTCTGCTTCGTCAACGCGCGGTCAGCGGACCGGATCTTCCACTCCATCTTCCAAAGATTCAACCGGGAATGAAAAAGTTCGCGTCCTCCGCGTTTTTACGCAAGCTGCTTGACGACGTTTCGGCATCTGGGCTGTTCCAGGTTTTCCCGGCCTGGGAGTACAATTCATATTACTGCTCATCGAGGCGGCAGGGTGTATGTGTCTGCCATTGAGGTTTCGCGCATTTTCTGTGACTTAAAGGAGTGTACGAGCGTCTATAGAGGATGATGCAGGCGGTGCTGGAGCTCCATTGAGCGGCTTCTTCCCCGCCGGGAAAGAGGAATCCTGGTGAATTCGACCGTCAAAGGGATCATGTTCTGGGCTGTGATCCTGGCCTGCCTGGTGCTTCTCTTGACCATGTGGCAGAAAGGCGCCGGCGTGGGCAAGGATGCGGAGGTTTCATACTCCGATCTCTACAGCAAGGTGAAGCAGGGCCTGGTTCTCGATGCCGAGGTTCAGGGCGGCGAACTGCGCGGCCACATGAAGGCCACGCCAACTCAGCAGTTCCACACCTATGTCGGAGATCACTACGAATCCCTTGAGAAGGCATTTACCGACGCGGATCCCGCGCAGACCCACTTCAACAAGAAGCCCGAGCAGAGCAACTTCCCGCTTCAGCTACTCGTCAATATCGGCCCAATCCTGCTGATTGGCTTCTTTTTCTTCTTCTTCATGCGGCAGATGCAGTCGGGCGGCAACAAGGCGCTTTCGTTTGGAAAGAGCCGCGCGCGGCTGCTCTCGATGCAGCAGAAGAAGATCACCTTCAAGGACGTGGCCGGCGTGGACGAGGCCAAGGAAGAGCTGAAGGAGATCATTGAGTACCTGCGCGAGCCGCAGAAGTTCCAGAAGCTGGGCGGGCGCATTCCCAAGGGCGTTCTGTTGGTTGGCCCTCCGGGAACCGGCAAGACGCTGCTGGCGCGGGCCGTGGCCGGCGAGGCAAACGTCCCGTTCTTCTCCATCTCCGGATCGGATTTTGTTGAGATGTTTGTGGGCGTGGGCGCCAGCCGCGTTCGCGACCTGTTTGAGCAGGGCAAGAAGAACGCTCCCTGCATCATTTTCATCGACGAGATTGACGCTGTGGGCCGGCATCGCGGCGCGGGCCTCGGCGGCGGCCACGACGAGCGCGAGCAGACGCTGAACCAGTTGCTCGTTGAGATGGACGGATTCGAATCGAACGACGGTGTGATCCTGGTGGCGGCCACCAACCGGCCCGACGTGCTGGACCCCGCGCTGCTGCGCCCAGGCCGCTTCGATCGGCGCGTGGTGGTGGGCTTGCCGGATGTGCGCGGCCGCGAGGAAATCCTGCGCGTGCATGTGAAGAAGGTTCCGGTCTCGGACGATACCAACCTGAACGTGCTGGCTCGGGGAACGCCGGGATTCAGCGGCGCAGACCTGGCCAACATGGTCAACGAGGCGGCGCTAAACGCTGCGCGCATGAACCGCAAGCAGGTTACGATGTACGACTTCGAGCTGGCCAAGGACAAGGTACTGATGGGCGCCGAGCGGAAGTCGATGCTGCTGACTGAGGAAGAGAAGCGCGTAACCGCCTATCACGAGGCGGGTCACGCGCTGGTCTCGTTCAAACGCGAGCACTCCGACCCCATCCACAAGGTGACCATCATTCCCCGCGGCATGGCGCTGGGCGTGACCATCTTCCTGCCCGGCGACCGGCACAATTACACGCGGGAATATCTCGAAGCGAATCTGGCTATCGCTTACGGCGGGCGCGTGGCGGAGGAGATATTCCTCAAGCAGATGTCGACTGGAGCGGGCAGCGACATCGAGAGCGCCACCGACCTGGCCCGGCGCATGGTTTGCGAGTATGGGATGAGCCGCCTGGGCCCGCTCACCTTCGGCAAGAAGGAAGAGCAGATCTTCCTGGGCCGCGAGATCGCGCAGCACCGGGACTTCAGCGAAGAGACGGCGCGGCAGATCGACCTCGAGGTGCGGCGGCTGATCGACGAAGCGTACCAATCGGCGCATTCGATTGTGGAAACCCATGCGGACGCAATGCACCGGATTGCGGCAGCCCTGCTGGAGCGCGAGACCATCGACGCCGAGGAGGTACAGATGCTGATCGAGGGCAGGGAGCTGCCTCCCGTCCGCTCGGTGCTGGCCTCGCCCACTGACAAGGGCGGCGAGGATGTGCAGCACGTCCTCAAGCCGGAGAGCCGCGGGGGACCGAACTACCCGGAGGGTTCGCCTTCGCCGGCATAGGGCGCCTACAACCTTGATTCAAACCGCGGGGCCGCTCAGTTCGAGCGGCCCTGCTTGCGTTTAGCGGGCTTTACGGCTGCACCAGCGAAAGGCGGATGGTGGCCCGCGCTCCGGGGCCGTCTTCACGATTCACAAGGCGTATTTCGCCGCCGTGGGCGCGGGCGATCTGTTGGGCCAGGGCCAGGCCAACGCCGCTGCCGGCGGGCTTGGTGGTATAGAAGGGAACGAAGAGGTTCTCGGCATTGGCGATGCCCATGCCTCGGTCTTCAATGGCGACCAGGGCCGCCGGGCCCGCCAAACGCCAGCTTATGCGCACCGGCTGGGCGCCATTGGCCATCGAGGCGTCTACGGCGTTGGCCAGCAGATTGATGAACATCTGCTCCAGTTGGTCGGCGTCGGCGTTGAGCACGACGGACGGTCCAAGTTCAAGCTGGACCGGCAGACGCCGTTCCAGATGCACAACCCGCTCCAGCAGCGGAGCCAGGGGGACCGGCCGAAGCCGCGGCGCAGGCAGTTGGGCAAGCTGGCGATAGGATTCGACAAAGCGGTGCAACGAGTCGGCACGGCTCTCGACCACCCCAAGGCCGCGGCGGAAGTCGCGCATTGCGGCTTCGTCGCCGCTCATCTGATCCAGGCGCGTCAGCAGGCTGCCGGCGATGGATTTGATGGGCGCCAGCGAGTTGGACAGCTCGTGACCCAGAACCCTGATAAGCCTCTTCCAGGCAGTCTGTTCCTCTTCCTGGAGCGGTAGGCTTACATCGGCAAGAAGCAGCAGGGTGTGAGGCGCGCCGTCCTGGCGGAAGGCGGCCTTGCGCAGCAGCCAGCGCGTCGGCTTGGCGCCAAAGCGATGAATGGTCTGGTCGGGCGCGGCCAGCAGCTCCTCCAGGCCAAGCTCGCCCGCGCTGTGGCCGAAGCAGCGGGCGTGGGGAAGGCCCAGCAGCTTGACGCCGGCGTCATTGACCAGTTGGAGCATGTTTTCGCGGTCGAAGGCAAAAAGCGGCGTGGTCAAGACTTCGAGGATGCGGGCCAGCAGAGCGGTGGCCTCCAGCGAGCGCACACGCTGCTTCTGGAGCAGATCGGCAAGGGCGTTGATCTCTGCGGAGAGCTCGCCAAGCGAATCCTGCGTGCCGGCTCCGCGGGCGCGGAAGGAGTAATCGCCCTCGCGCAAGGAGGAGACCACGTTTGAAAGTGTCTGCAGAGGGCGATTCATACCCTCGATAAGTGCGGCTGCCACCAGCAGAAAATACAGAAGCAGGCAGCCGGCGAGCAGAAGAGCCGGCGCCAGGGCGATCGATTGCTGGTAGACAAGGACGGCGGCCAGGATGAGCGCGGGCAGCGCCAGAAGGAAGCAAAACAACCGCGCCCGGCGGACGGCCGAGCTGTGACGCCTGCGAACCACCTTCTCAGAGGCCATACTTCTCGATGCGGCGATAGAGCGCGGCGCGGCTGAGTCCCAGCGACTCGGCAGCCTGCGTGATATTGCCGTCGCAGCGGCGCATCACCTTGCGAATGAGCAGTGCTTCGACCTCGTCGATGCTCATGTTCTCAAAGGACTGGGCGGAGGACTTGGCGGCTGCAATGGCCAGATTGGCCGGCTCTACCTCTTCGCCGCGGCAGAGCAGCACGGCCCGCTCCACGGCGTGCTCCAGCTCGCGCACGTTGCCCGGCCAGGCATACTGCATCAGTTGCTGCATGGCGGCCGGCGAGAAGCCGGCAATCTGCTTGCGATAGCGGGCGCGATTTCGGCCCAGAAAGTGCTGGGCCAGCAGCGGAATGTCCTCGCGCCGGTCGCGCAGGGCGGGCAGGTGAATCTCGACCGTGTTGATGCGGAAGAGCAAGTCCTCGCGAAAGTTGCCCGCCTTGGCCTCCTGGGGCAGATCGGCGTTGGTGGCGGAAAGAACGCGCACATCTACGCGGCGAGTCTGCGAGGAGCCAACGCGCTCCAGTTCCCCGGTTTCAAGCACGCGCAGCAGTTTCGCCTGCTGGCGCATGGGGACGTTCGCGATCTCGTCGAGAAAAAGGGTGCCGCCGCTGGCCAGTTCGAAGCGGCCGACGCGGTCGGTGCGGGCGTCGGTGAATGCGCCTTTTACGTGACCGAAGATTTCGCTTTCAAAGGTGCCTTCCGGCAGGCCGCCGGCATTTACCGCGACCAATGCCATGCGCGAGCGGGGCGACGCGGCGTGCAGCAGCTTGGCCACGATCTCCTTGCCGGTGCCGTGTTCTCCGGTGATGAGCACGTTGGCATCGGAGGGGCCAACCTGGGCAATCAGTTCCAATACCGGCTGCATGGACGGCGCGGCGGCCACAAACTCCGGCGTGCCTTCGGCGCGAAGGAGGCGGTTTTCGAGTTCCAGTTGGCGGGCGCGGCGCAGAGCCTGGCGTAGCTCGGCGTGGACGCGGATGAGCGAAAGCAGGCGCTCATTCTCCCAGGGCTTCTGAATGAAGTCGCGCGCGCCGCGCTTGATGCTCTCGACAGCCAGATCGATGTTTCCCCAGCCGGTCATGACAATGACCGGCAGCCGCGCGTCGAACTCCTGAATGCGGGCCAGCAGATCGAGACCCTCCTGGCCGGAGGTGGTATCGCGGGTGTAGTTGAGGTCGATGAGCACCACATCGTAGTCGGCTTCGCCCAGCGCCTCCAGCAGCAATTGGGGCGAGCGCACGCAGTCCGCGCGCATGCCCCGCGGCGTGAGCAGCAACTCCACGGCTTCCAGGATGTGCGCCTGATCGTCGGCAACCAGGACTCGGATTGGCTCTTGTTTACTGGAGATGGTCCGCCTCCACTTCGCCGGCCCTGGCGCCGGCAATCGAGATGCCGTATGTTTCAAGCACCGAGCCTGTCGCGCGCTGAATCTCGATGCGCGCCTTTTCGTATGCGGTCTCGGCCGTCACCAGAGCCGACTCGGCCAGGGCCAGGTCGTGCTCGGCGGCCAGCGTCTGCTGATTCGATCCAGCGCCCAGCTTCTGTTCCTTCTGCATGATATCCAATGTCTTCGCGGCCAGGTCGCGCGCCTTGCGCGCCGCATCCACGCGGCTGACGCCTTGCTCCAGTGCGTAGCTGGCATTGCGGACCTCGATGCGAATCCGCTTCTTCAACTCTTCAAGGTACACCTGCGACTGGCGGTATTCGAGTTCGGTGCGATATTGGTCGGCCTTGGCGATGCGGTTGCGCAAGGGCACGCTCAACTGAAAGCCCACCTGATACTCCGGCGAAGAGTAGTTCAGCGCATTCTCCAGCGCCCCGCCGTAGCCGGCAGGGACGTTGACGCCGGCGCCGTTCAGCGGGTTCGGTGTGCCGGCGTATCCCGTGCCGGCGTAAAACCCGTACGCTGAAAGCGAGGGCAACAGCGCGTTGCGCGCGGTTTTGCGGCTGAGTTCGCTGTTCTGCAGAACCAGGCTCGACTCCAGCAACTCGGTGCGATTCTTGAGCGCATCGGCAATCATCTCCTGCACCGGCTCGCTGAGGGACTCAATCCGGCTGGCGATATGGTCGGTGGGCACCACCGGCATCTCCTCCAGAACAGGATTATCGAGCGAGCGGGTGATGGCGTTCTTCATATAAAGCTCCTGTAGCTCCAAACTCGTGCGCGCCACGGTCAAATCCTGCTCGCGGTTGGCCACTTCTCCCTCTGCCTTGAGGACGTCCATCTCTGGAATCGCCTGTAGCTCAAGCTGCTTGCGGCTTGTATCCAGCGTTTGCCGGGCAAACTCCACCGAGCGCTCGCCCACCTGCTCCTCATCGTAGGCGCTCACCAGATCCCAATATAGGTTGCAAATCTGGGTGACGGTGGAGATGACCTGAGCGCGGAAGGCGATGTCGGAGATCTTCTGGTTGGTGCGGGCAATGCGCAGGAAGCGCAGGTTTGGCCCCAGGCCGCGGCCGGCCAGCAGTTGCTGCTGCATGGCCACCTGGACAAAGGAATTCAACTGCGGATTCAAGGTGTTGTTGGGGCTGTTGGTGGTTTGGCGATTGTTGTCCCACGCCACCTGGAGGCTGGCTCCGATGGGAAACGCCTGCGAATAGGTCACATTTCCCAGAACGGTGTTCTGGTGGATGACGGGCACGCCGTAGAGGGTCTGGTTGGGCAGCAACTGCGAGGTGTGGTCTGCATAAGCGGTGGCATTGATGTTGGGATCGAACGAGGAGACCGAAGTGCCCGTGCCCAGGGTGGATTGCACCAGGCCCGAAGCGCCCGCGCCCGCGCCTCCCGCGCCACCCGATGTGCCGCCTGCGCCCGCGCCCGCGCCGCCACCAAATGCGACGCCGCCCCCGCCGGGCGTGCCTGACACCACGCCGGTATTCACTCCGCGCACCGAGCCGCCGGCCTGCGTGCGCAGGATGTCCATCCGCGCGATGGGCAGGTTGTAGCGCGCGATCACCATGTCCAGGTTGTCTTCCAGAGCCAGGTCGATGGCGTCGCGGAGCGAGAGGTAGATCTTGCCGTCGCGCACCAGCGTGTCGAGCCGCGGCGTGTTGGCCATGCTGGGCGGGGGAACGGTCTTGCCGCGGTACGTGTCGATAGGATTGCGGGAGGGCCGCAGCAGTTGGTCGAAGGGAATCTGGCTGGCGGGAGTGCGAACCGCCTCGGCAGGCGGCGCGGGCGTCTGCACGGAGGCCGTCGGGAGTGCAGGTTCCACGGCCACGGCCAGGTTTGCCTGCAACAGCAGGATCGCGGCTAGACAGCCTGCCGAAAAACTCCATCCAATGAAGGGCACGGGCCTGAAGGGTACGGGCTTTCGCCCGTACATCATCGACCTGGAAAAATCGACGCGGGCTTTACGGGCTGCGGAAAAACTCATCCAGGGGCCGCACGAAGCGTCAGGGCACGACTTCAGTCGTGCCGCAAATGCAGGAGAATCGACGCGGGCTTTAGCCCCTGAGGGATGCCTTTCGGGAATATCGCCCCAACCCGCCCGTCTTCGCGCAGCCTGGAAGGGCTGAATGCCATTGGCCGAATTTGACTTGAGCTGCTTCACTTGGCGGCGGCCTCCGTTCCCGTTGGCTTTAGAATCTCATCGCGCGTGAGCCAGCCGTCGCGCAGTTCCACGATGCGCTTGCCGTAGCGGGCGTTCAACTCGGAGTGCGTCACCTGCACGATGGTCGTGCCGGCGCGGTTCAGCTCGCAAAACAGTTCCATGATCTCGCGCGCCTGCGTGGAGTGCAGGTTGCCGGTCGGCTCGTCGGCCAGCAGCAGCGCGGGCGCATGAACCACGGCGCGCGCAATACCTACCAGTTGCTGCTGGCCGCCGGAAAGCTGCGACGGAAACAGGTCCTTCTTGGCCACGATCTGGAAGCGGTCGAGAATGTCGGCCACCATCCCCTGGCGCTCTTTGGCGGGCATGTCTTTGTACGAGAGCGGCAGGTCGATGTTCTCCGCCACGGTGAGATCGTCCAGCAGGTGATAGCTCTGGAAGACGATGCCGATGCGCTGGCGGGCCAGATCGGCGCGTTGCTTGCGGTTGAGCTTGTGCGCCGGCGTCTCGCCGAACCAGTACTCGCCCAGCCAGCCATCGTCGAGCAGGGCAAGCACGTTCAGGAGGGACGACTTCCCCGCCCCCGATGGCCCCATGATGGTGACAAAGTCGCCTTCGTGGATGGTGAGTCCGATGCGGCGCAGCACCCAGGTTTCGGTGGGTCCGGTTTTATAGCTGCGTTCTACGTTTTTCAGTTCGATCATGGTGTTACTCCGATCTCAAAGCAAGGATGGGGTCAACGGATGCGGCGCGGCGGGCGGGCAGCCAGGCGGCAACGAAGGAGGCTGCGGCCAGAACCATAACGACCGCGGTGAAGGTGAGGCCGTCGTGCGCCTGTACGCCATAGATATAGTTGCCGGCGAATCGAACCGCGAACCAGGCCAGTGCGCCGCCGATCGTCAATCCGACGGCCACTAGCAGCAGCGCCCGGCGCATGATAAGCGAGAGGATATTGCCCTGCGGCGCGCCCAGAGCAATGCGCAGGCCGATCTCGCGCGTGCGCTGCGCCACGGCGAAGGAGAGCAAACCGTAGAGGCCGACGGATGCAATCATCAGCGCCAGCGCCGCGAAGCTCTCCAGCAGATGCGCGATCAGAGTCTGGCTGCCGAAGGAGTCCTCAACCGCTTCGTGAATGGTCTTGACATCGGTTGTCGTGGCGTCGGGCGCGACCTCATGCAGCACTTTGTCGAATTGCGCTCGCAGCGAATCGGCGGGAACCGCGCCGCGAATAGCCACCTGAATGAACGCCGTCGCGATGCCATACAGCGGCGTGCCTGGCTCGGTTTGCGCAAGGCTGAAGTAGATTTCAGGCTTGGTGGAATCGGTGACATTCGTCTGCTTCATGTCCCCTACCACGCCGACGATGCGCATATCGCTGAAGCGGCCCTTCTTGCCCATGGAGACGGAGTGGCCGACCGGATCCTGGTTGGGCAGGTACGTGTTGGCGAAGGCCTGGTTAATGACGACGACGAGTGGGGACGACGGCGTGTCGTCGTCCGTGAAGAAGCGCCCGCGGATCATGGGAATCCCCAGCGCATCGACAAGCCCGGGCGTTGCCAGCCGGCCGTCTGCACGCGGCTGTTTACCATACGTTGTGTCCTTGTGATCCAGGTTGGTAATGATGGAGACGCTCATTTCGCGCCGCAAGGGAAGGACCGAGCTGAGGGCTGCCACCTGAACGCCGGGGATGGCGCGCAGGCGCTCGAGCAGCGGCAAGTAGGAGTCGCGAACCACGCTGGGGTGATCGACATCCTCTGTTTCATTCCCGGAGGTGCCGTTGAGAATGACGCCGCCGGTGAGCACATTTTGCTGCGCAAAGCCGAGGGGCGCCTGGCGCAGAGCGTGAATGGTGCGGAGGAAAAGACCGGCGCCGACGAGGAACACGAGAGTGAGAGCGAGTTGGGCTACCACCAGCGATTCGCGGGTGCGATTCTGGCTCGCCGAGGCCGTGGCAGTGACGCCATGAAGGCTGCCCTGGACGTTGCGGCGCATGGCGCGCAGAGCGGGGAAGACGCCGACGAGAATTGCAGTAACAAGCGTGAGCGACGCGAGGCAGAAAACGACCCGCCAGTCGAGATGGACCATTTTGGAGAGCGGCAAATTGCGGTCGATTTGATGCCAAAGCAGTTTGATGGCGGATTGGCCGAGAAGAAGTCCGAAGACGCTTCCGATACCACTGAGCAACAGGCTCTCGACGATGGCTTGTTGGAGCAAGCGAGCGCGGCTTGCTCCCAACGCGGCGCGGACGGCCTGCTCGCGAGTGCGCGAGACGGCGCGCGCCAGCATCAGGCTGGTCACGTTGAGGCAGGCAAGCGCCCAGATCCCCACAACAACCGCATAGAGCAAAAGCAACGGCTCGCGCGCAGTATGATTCAGAGCCGTCTGGCAATCCGTGACCTTGACGTTTGTGGGCAGGTTGTCGTCGGGTACTTCCTTGGCGATGACGGCCTGAGCCCGGCTGAGGTTCGCTGCAAGCTGAGCCGGTGTGACTCCCTGGGGAAGACGCGCAAACATCTGGCCCCACTTGGATTGTCCCTCCATGGAAGATCGGTTGGCCGGTGTGATCTCAACGGGTGACCAGATCGTCATTTCATCGTAGTAGGAGAAGAAAAAGCCTTTCGGTAATACACCGACAATGGTGTATGGCTTCTGACGAATGGTAAGAGTCTTGCCCAGGACGTTTGGGTCGGCGTTGTAGAGCTTATGCCACACATCGTCGCCGATGAGGAGTACGTGGTTGTTCCCCGGCCTGCTTTCGTCCTCGCGAAAAGCGCGGCCGAGCGCAGGCTGGACGCCAAGCATGTCAAAGAGTCCAGAGGTAACGGAAGGATGACTGACCTGGAACCGGCCTCCGGGGCCAACCACGCTTGCGTTTTCCTTACCCTCATACAGTATTGCGCCGATCTTCATGCCATGTCCGGCGGCATCGCGCAACTGAAGCATGTTTGCATAGCTCAGCGAGTAATACGGCATCGGTCCGGAAAGTTCAACGGCCACGACGCGATCCGGCTGCGCATAGGGGAACGGCCGCAGCAGAACTCCGTCGAGCACGGTGAAGACGGCGATGTTCGCGCCCAGCCCCAGCGCCAGCACGGCTACCGCCGTGAGCGTGAATCCCGGCGACTTGCGCAATTGGCGCAGTGCATAGCGGATGTCCTGCAAGATCGATCGCATCGCGAGTCTCCTTTCTTATTCGGTCCGCAACGCCTGCATGGGGTCAATGGAAGCGGCGCGGCGGGCCGGAATGAGACTCGCAGCGGAGGCGCAAAGTCCAAGCACCAGGGTTGCGCCCGCCAGGGCGAGCGGATCGTAGCTGCCTACGCCGTAGAGCTGGCTGGCCATGAGGCGGCCGGTAATGAGCGCCGCGGGAATGCCGATGCCGAGGCCGATGAGAACCTGCCAGAGCGCGCCGCGAAACACCATGGCAAGAACGCTCGCGCGAGTTGCGCCCAGCGCCATACGAATGCCGATCTCGCTGGTGCGGCGGGCCACGAAATAAGACATGACCCCATAAAGGCCGACCGAAGCAAGGATCAAAGCAAGTATCCCGAAGAGACCGGAAAGTTGCGCACCGATCCGCTCCTGAACAAAGTTGTCGGCCACCTGCGCATCGTAAGTGCGAATGTCAATCACTGTGAGATTGGGGTCGATGCCGGCCAGTGTGCGCCGAATCAGCACGCCGGCATTCTGCTGCGGAGCGTTGAAGTTCAGTATCATGGAACTCACAAACATGGATTGCGTCTCGAAAGAAATCAACGAAGGTTCTTTGTAACCGGAAAACTGCTGCGTGAGCGGGCGCAGAAAGACCGGACGCACTGGCTGGTAGGGGTTGTTCATCTTGAAGTCGGCGAAAACCCCCACGATTTCAAAGTTGCCCGAGTACTTGGGAAAGTCCAAGCCAAAGTGTTTGCCTACCGGATCCTGATTGGGAAAGAAGCGTTTGGCAAAGGTCTGGTTGACGATGGCTACCGGCTGTGAGCTCGCCGAATCCTGTGCGGTAATGCCGCGGCCACGCAGCACAGGTACGCCGATGGCGTCGAGAAAGCGCGGGCTGACGCGATCCCAGGTTGAGCTATTGTCTTCAGGTTCCGGCTGCCCTTGCGGAAAAGTCGACGAGCCCCAGTTGTCCCCTTCCAGCGGACTGTAGAGCGCCAGGCCCACACTGGCCACGCCAGGCAGCGCAGAGAAGCGATCCTCGATCCGGCTATAGAGCGCAGGCGCCTGGCCGGCAGTGTAACCGGCGCCTCGCGCGTCGAAGTGCGCTACATAACGGTTGGACGTGGCAATGCCGAAGTTCTGACGCTCCAGGTTGGCAAGCGATTTGGACATGAGAATCGCCCCGGCCAGTAGCACTACGGACAACGCTGCCTGCGCAACGACCAGGGCCTTCTGTGGCAGGGAAGAACGGTCGCGCGTGGAGCGATTGACGCCGCGCAGAGCCTCGGCTGGTTGCGCATGAGACGACAGCCACGCCGGTGCCGTGCCGAACAGCACGCCGGTGGCCAGCGAGACGAGGAAGGCAAAGCTCAGCACAGGCAGCGATGGACTGGCATCGATGGGAAGATTTGCAGCGCCGGGAAAGACGAGGTCGAGAATCGCTCGCGCCCCGGCATAGGCAACGGCCAAACCAGCGAGGCCGCCCATGCAGCTCAATAACACGCTCTCGGTAATGATCTGGCGAATGACGCGGCGTCGTCCCGCTCCCAGAGCCATGCGCACGGCCACTTCGGCGCGGCGGGTTGTGGCGCGCGCCATCATCAGGTTGGCGATGTTGGCGCAGGCGATGAGCAGCACGAAGCTGGAGAGAATCATCATCATCTTCAGGCTCGTACCCGACTCCTGTTGCAGATTCTGAATGCCGCCGCCGCCGGGCACGATGGTCACATGCTGCTTGGCGATCTCGGAAGCCGCGAGATTTGGACGCGTGGCCAGCCACTGCCGTAGTGCGACAGAGAGCTTGGCTTGCAGAGAGCCGATGTTGGTTCCGGGCCGCACCCTGCCCAGCGGATAAAGCCACGTGGTGTCCGCGTGATGCAGCATCGCGGTTGGACCATCGAGGTAGGGTTCGGTCGAGAGAGGAGCCCAGAAATCGGGAGGCGCGTCGGTCACGCGATCACCGAAGAAGCCGGGCGGCGCGATGCCGGCGACGGTAAAAGGCTTGGCTTGAATGAAGATGGTCGATCCCACAATTGACGGATCGGAGGCAAATTCCGTTTGCCACGCCCGGTAGCTGACCACCGTTACGGGAGGCGCTGAGGGCGTGTCGTCGCTCTCGCCGAATACGCGCCCCGCATAGGCCCCCAGGCCCAGCGTGGAGAAGAAGTTGCCGGAGACGAATTGGCCGTGCAGAGATTTGGCCTGCGATTCTCCGCGGCGCACGCTCCACAGCAACTGTCCGGCCCGCACGGCGGCCAGTTGCTCGAACTCCGGCGCGGAGCTCTTGAGGTGCAGATAGGCATCGTAGGAGAAGATCGCGTAGTCCCCGTTGCCGTTCTGAAAGCCGCCCTCGACGCAGCAATCGTCGGTGTCGCCGATGCGGTAGAGTTGCGCGGGATCAGCGACCGGCAGCGAACGCAGCAGAATGCCGTGAACCAGCGTGAAGATGGCCGTATTTGCGCCGATGCCCAGCGCCAGCGTGACAACCACTGTCAGCGTGAATCCCGGCGACTTGCGCAACTGGCGCAGCGCGTAACGCAGGTCGTGAAGCAGCGTGTTCATCTTCGTTTCTCCTGGCCGGAGTTATTCGGCGCGCAGCGCCTGCATGGGTTCAATGGAAGCGGCGCGGCGGGCGGGAATCAACGCCGCCAGGATGCCGGCTGCCAGCATCAGCGAAGCCAGCAACAGGAACCCGCCGGCCTCCTTTTGCGGTTCGAAGTAGATGACCATGCCGATGAGCTTGCGGGCGACGAGGGTGAGCACGAGGCCGGCCGCCGTTCCCGCGCCGAGCATCCACGCCACGCGGCGGAGAACCATGCTCAGGATGCGGTTGCGCGAGGCGCCCAGGGCCATGCGCACACCGATGTCGCGCGTAGCCTGCTCCACTTCGTGGCTCACAAGGCCGTAGAGGCCCACCAGGGCCAGGGCCAGCGCCAGCGCGGCAAAGATGCCGAAGAGCCAACTCTCCATGCGCTCGAAGACCAGAACCTCGGAGACGACTTCGGTCATGGTGCGCGGCTCCTCGAAGGGAACCGTGGGGTCCAGCTCATGGACGATGGCGCGGATGGCGGAGATATGCTGTCTGGGGTCGCCGGAGGCGCGAACGACCAGAGTCATATTTGCGAGATTGGCGGTGCGATCCTTGAGATCGATCTCGTCGATCAGATAATCATGCTCGGCAAGCGGCGGAACGTAGATGCTCTGGCGCACGTTGCCGGTTACGCCGACGATCTGGGCCCAATTCTCAGGCTTGTCACCGTCTTCGATGCGCTGCGCGGTGGGATCGAGACCATTCGGGATGAACTTGCGCACGAAGGCCTCGTTCACGACGACTCTGGCTGTTTCGGCTATGTTTTCGGAGCGGTCCAGACTGGGCGAAAGCTGTCGTCCGCGATGCAGCGGAATGCCCATCGCGTCGTAGTAACCTGCGCTGACAAATCTGTACTCGGAGTTCATGATCTGGTTGGGCGGAGCGGCTGGCTGACCGGCAATATGTACATCTTGATTAGTCCATGCGTGCTCGATGGGCAGGAGACTGATCAGGCCCGCTGCTTTAACTCCCGGCAGATGACTCACCCGCTCCTCCAGTGGGCGATAAAAATCTCCCAAAGGATCGTGCCCCTGATATTTCGCCGGAGAGAGGCTAATGTCGGCGGCGAGAAGGTGCGAAGGTTCGAAGCCCAGATCGGCGTTGCGATAGCGCGAGACCATGCGGATCAGCAAACCGGAGACCACGAGCAGCACCAGCGTGAACGCTACCTGCGTAATCACGAAGCCGGAGCGCAGGCGGTGTTGTCCGCGCTGCGAGCCGGCGCTGCCGCCGGCCTTCAAGGCTCGATTGGGATCGATGCCGGAGAGACGCAGCGCGGGATACAGCGAAGCGGCAAGACTCGTGGCCACGGCGGCGGCGATCGCCGCGGCCAGCACCGTCCAGTTAAGCTGAATATCGGGACCGCGCCACAGCGCATGAATCAGGAAATTGCGCATCAGATCGAGCATGACCCAGGCGAGCAGCACTCCGCCCGCCGCGCCCAGAAGAGCCAGCAATAATCCTTCCGTGAGCACCTGGCGAATCAGGCGCATTCGCCCCGCGCCGACGGCCGAGCGCATGGCCATCTCGCGCTCGCGCTTGACGCCGCGCGCCAGCAATAGTCCAGCTACATTGACGCAACCGATGGCCAACACGGCGAGCACCGCTCCCAGCAGCGTCCACAACGGGCCTTTGCCTCCCCAGGTAGCGCTCTGCGCCAGGGATTCCAGGCGAACCGTCCGGCCTTCGTCACTCGGAAAGGCTCTGCCCAGATCCTTGGAGACAAGGCTCAGATCGGCCTGCGCCTGCTGGATGCTCACGCCGTCCTTGAGGCGGCCCACGGTCATCAGCCAGTGGTTGCCCCGGCTCTCGTTCGCGTACTGCCCTCCGAGGATTCGCGGATTATAGACAGCATTACGGATGTACAGCGGAAAGCGGAAGCCGGCAGGCATGACGCCGATGATTGTCGAAGCGCGGCCATCGAGTTTGACCGATTGGTTCAGAACGCCGCGATCGCCGTCGAAGTATCTCTGCCAAACCTCATAACTCAGCACAACAATGTCGTTTTTTCCATCCCGATTCTCGCCCTCCTCAAAGGTGCGGCCCAGCAGCGGCTTGACGCCGAAGACCTGGAAGAAGTTGTCGCTCGAGCGCACGCAGTTCAATGAAACCGGACCGTTGGAGGGCGTCTCCACGGTGATCCTTCTGAAGGTGTCATAGCCGGCCAGCGCAGTGAAGCTCTTCGCCTGGTCGCGCTCGTCCCTATAACTGGGCCAAGACGAAGGCTGGCCGTAGCCGCTGCGGCTTGAGGTTTGAATATCGACTATCTTCTCTTGCTGCGAGTATGGCAGCGGCTGCAGCATGACGGTATCGAAGACGCAGAAGACCGCGGTGGCCACACCCACGCTGAGGGCCAGCGTGAGCACCACGGTGAAAGCGAATCCCGGAGCGCGGCGAAGCTGGCGCAGCGCATAACTCAGATCCTGCAGCAGCATGGCTATGCCTCCACTTCCTCTTCCAGCTTCTTCAGCTCCTGCTCGCTGACCACCTTTCCGTCGAAGAGATGCACCTCGCGCTGGGCGTGCTTGGCGAAGCGCGGATCGTGGGTAACCATGCAGATGGTCGAGCCTTCGCGGTGGAGATCGGCAAGCAGATGCATCACGGCCTCGCCGTTCTTGGAGTCGAGGTTGCCGGTGGGCTCGTCGGCCAGCAGGATGGAGGGCGAACCGGCCAGGGCGCGGGCCACGGCTACACGCTGCTGCTGGCCGCCGGAGAGCTGCGCCGGATAGTGCCTCATGCGGTGCGCCATATTGACGCGCTCCAACGCCTCCTTAACGCGCTTCTTGCGCTCGGAGCCAGGCATACCGGCTCGGTAGGTGAGCGGCAGCTCGACGTTCTCTTCGACGGTGAGATCGCCGATGAGATTGAAGCTCTGGAAGATGAAGCCGATCTCCTGATTGCGGATGCGCGAGCGGTCGCCGAACTTCAGGTTCTCGACCGGCTGGCCGTTGAGCAAATACTTGCCCGCGGTGGGCGTGTCGAGCAGGCCCAGAATGGAGAGCAGCGTTGACTTGCCACAGCCCGACGGGCCGGACATGGCCAGGTACTCGCCCCGCGAGATGGTCAGGTGAATGCCGGAGAGCGCGTGCGTCTCCACTTCGTCGGTGTAGAAGATCTTGGTCAGGTCTTCAATTTCAATCAGCGTGCCGCTAGTTCCCATTCCGTCCCCCTTCGTGTTGTTGCGAATCTCTTCCCTATTCCCTAGTCCCTATTCCCTGGTCCCTGGTCCCTGGTCTCGTCTATTCCAGCCGTATCCGGTCCACGTTATCCCAACGCGACATGTCGGAGAGAATCACCGTATCGCCTTCCTTCAACCCGTCGAGCACCTGAATGCTGTTGACCGAGGCGCGGCCCACCTTGACCGGAACGCGCACGGCGCCCTTGCCGTCGGGGTCCTCCTTGAAGAGGCTGAGCGTGGAGTTCTCGTTGCCCAGCGCCGGCCGGCCCACGTAAAGCACATCGGTCATCCGCTCCAGATCGATGGTCCCATCCACGCTCAGGTCGGGCCGCGCGCCCTGCGGAAGAGGCCCGGTAAGTTCTACGTCTACGGTGACCGTTCCGTTCTGCACCGCGGGGTCAATGCGCTGGACGCGGCCCGGAATGACCCCGTTGTGCGTGTCGATGGAGGCGGGCTGGCCGATCTGAATGTCGCGCGCCTGCGTCTCTGCAATCTTGAGACTGGCCTTCAGTTGGTCGGGCTGGACAACCTTGGCCAGCGTGGTGCCTGGGGCGACGTGCTCGCCCACCTGGTGCGGAAGGTCCACAAGAACGCCTGAGATGCCAGCGGTGACGTGCAGGGCGGCCATTTGCTGCTGCTTGAGCTGGTAAAGGGCGCGCGCCTGATCCACCAGCGTCTGCTGCACGGCCAGTTGCGAGGCAATGACCTTCTCGTTCATGGCCAGGCGGTCTTCTTCGATCTTGTTGCGCGCCGTCAGTTCGTCGGCCTTGCTCTTTGAGACGTTGTAGGCAAGCCCGCTGATCACTCCCAGGTCGTAGAGCGCCTTGTCGGTCTGAGCCTGAAGTTTGGCCTGGCTATAGTCCGCGCTCACGGTGGCCGCGCCCGCTTGCTGCGTCATCAGGTCGCTTTCGAGCTTCACCTGGGTGTTGTGGTAGTCGCTCTCGGCGGCCTTCAGCGCCAGGCTGGCGTTCAGGGCTTCCTGCTCCAATTGTGGATAGGAAAGATCCATGATGACCGTATCGGGCTGTACCTGCGCGCCGGGCAGGACCAGAATGCGGGTCACCGTGGCCTCGGTCTCGGCAGGAATCAGGCGGAGCTTGTCCTCGCGCGGCACCAGGCTTCCAGTTGAGCCCCGCACCTGGCGAACCATGGGCCCGCGCTTGACCGTGTCTGGCCAGATGGTGGAGCGATCCACCGTGGGCGCGGCCGGCTTCAGGCGCAGCACGGCCACAACAGCAACCGTAAAGACCACCACCGCGACGCCAGCCCATACTGCGTACTGGCGCATCCTCTTTTGCTTCAAGTCTGGGCGTGCGATATCCATCGGCTGGAGAAGAAGCATTTGCCGTTCCAAAGGACTCTGGACTTCGCGGATTGAAAAGAAAGGCGTTAGCCTGAGCCGAGCGAGGGCGGACACCGTCGAAGTGCCCGCTTACGGCGCGGCACTGTTCGATTTCGGACAGTGCGAGGGCCCTCGGGAATCTCCTGAAGCCGCGCGCCGGGAGTCGATGCAATGCCACCGTGCTATGGGCAGAGGCGGCCATTCACCCGGTTCAGGCGGCAGGGTGAACATCCCGCTGAGTCTTCCGCTTGGTACGAAAGCGGCACAATCAGGGCGATGATTCTTCCGCTATGATTCATCCATGAAATCCGCGCTGAAAGCGGTGTGCGTTCTGGCTTGCCTGATCTTCGCATTGGCGCCAGGGGCCGGGGCGCAGGCCGATCTGTCTTCCCAATATCTGTGGCAGCCTGTTCGCATTGGGGGCGGCGGGTGGGTGGTGGGCATGGTGGTTCATCCGCTCGACCCCACAGTTCGCTATGCGCGCACCGATGTGGGGAGTGCTTACCGGTGGAATAACGCGACGCAACAGTGGATCCCAATGAGGGTAAGCAACGCCGGCGGATCGGGAGTGCAGTCGTCTTCGGAGACCGATGCACCCTCGACTTATGGCACGGATAGCGTGGCGGTAAATCCGGCCAACACGAGCGTGGTGTACATGGTCTTCCCCACCGAGCATAGCTGCGACGTGCAGTGCCCCACGAATTATGTTGAGATCTACAAGAGCGTGGATGGGGGACAGAACTTCACTCCAGGCAACATGTCGGCGGCTGCGATCCTTGGCAATCCCAACGGCCCGAACCGCATGGATGGAGAGAAGCTGGCGGTGGATCCCGCCAACTCCTCGGTGCTGTACTACGGAAGCGATTCGCAGGGCCTTTATCGCTCACTGGATGACGGGACAACCTGGACACAGTTCGCGGCGGGGTCGTCGGGACTGCCTACCAACATAGAATTCATCAACATCCAGTTTGCAAAAGCTCCAGGTACGGTGACGGTGAACGGCGTGGTGTTGAACAAAACGGTTTTTGCCGCAAGCATCAACAACAGCGGCGATGCAGGGGGAGATGTTTACGAGAGTTCGGACGGAGGACAGACCTGGACGGACATCTCGACGGGCGTGAAAGACTCGTCAAGCGGCCAAAGCCTCGGCCATCAGGCTCTGAGCTCCAGCATCGACAGCGCGGATGCGCTGTATGTGGCTGAGAACTCCGCCACGAATGGGGGGCTCCGCGCCTATTGGCGATATGCCTCGGGCAAGTGGACGAGAGTCTCGTTGCAAGCTTCCGGCGTGAATTACATCAACCAGGCGCTGACAAGCGTAGTGGTGGACCCAACCAACGACCAGCGAATCTACGCCCTGGGTCAGGATACGAGCCTGGCCCGGTCAGACAACGGCGGCGCGACCTGGATCAACCTGGGCTCGCCGCAATACGCCAACACGCTGGGTTGGCTGCCGCAAACGATCGGCATGAGCGGCGGCGAATGGCACAGCAACGGCGGGCTCAAGATTGATTCTTCAGGCAATCTTTGGTCGCCTACCGGCCAGGAGGGCGCAATTACCATTCCCGCCACGGCGGCCAGCACGGCGACGGCGGCCAATCCGCCCAAGTGGACGATCGTTTCGACAGGCATTGAGGAAGTGGTTTCGATGGACATGGTGGTACCGCCCGCCAGCAACGACACCATCGTCGCTTCGGCCATGGATACAACCGGCTTCTATATTCCCAACCCCGATAACTTCAGCGCGGTGCAGATTCCATTGCAGCAGGAGATCATCTCGCAAGGCACAACCGTGGCTTACTGCCCAGACACGCCCAGTTACATTGCGATCACCTCTAGCAATGTCAATACCAACGGCACAAACTACTCCGGCTACTCGACCGATGGAGGCAAGACGTGGACGCGCTTCGGGCCGGCGTTGAAGTATGCGTGCGGCAGCAGCCAGTGCGATATTCCCGCGGGCATGATTGCCGTGAGTGCGCGCGGCAGCCGCACATTGGGCAGCGACCACATCGTGCTCTATCCGCCCAATGAGCTGGCGCCCGAGTACTCGCGGGACGGCGGTGCCACTTGGCATGTGACGGCTTCGTTCCCGCTGAATGCCAATGGGATGACGATCGATACAGGAAACTCGACCTACAACAGCTTCTCTGTGCCGGAGCTGAATCAGCATCTGCTCCGGGCCGATCCGTTTACCGCGGACAAGTTCTATTTGAAGTTCACGCATGCGCCGGAGTCGCTTTATATTTCGACCGACGGAGGCCAGACCTGGCAGGGTCAACCAGCCGCGAATCTTCCCGACTGGGCATGGACCGGGCAGTTGGACGTGAATGGGAAGGTGCAGAACGATCTTTGGTATGCCGATGGATGGTCGGGCTCTTCTCCGCATGGAGTCTTTCACTCGACGGACGGCGGGCAGACGTTTCAGCAGCTACCCGGAATCAGCCACGCCATCACCATCGCGGTGGGCGCTGGAAGCGGGCAGGCCGGAGATTCGGCTTATACCGTCTACTTCTACGGATTGCTGGCCAGCAGCCCGCAGTGGGGCATCTTCCAGTCAACGAATGGCGGCGCGAGCTGGAATCGCATCTCGTACTATCCAACCGGCATTTATGACGAGCCCCGCGCGATGGCCGCAAGCCAGGATACCTTCGGCAAAGTCTATCTGGGATGGAGCGGCAACTCCTTTGTCTATGGGCAGATCGCCGCGACAGCTCCGGTGGGTCCACCCGTTCCGGCGGCGCCCGCGGGGCTGACGGCGGCCCCTGTCTCCACTACAGAGATCGACCTCTCATGGACTGCCCCGTGGGGCGCAGTCACCGGGTACAACCTCTATCGCGGAACGGCGCAGGGAGGGGAATCGACAACCCCCTTGGCTACCGGGCTGACCGGAACTACGTATGCGGATAAATCCCTGAGTGCGGGAACAACCTACTGGTACGAGGTGGCCGCGGTGAATGCGAGCGGGCAGGGGCCTGACTCGCTTGAAGCCAGCGCCACGCCCCTAAAGCCCTCGATCGCGCTGGCTGCGGCTGCGGGCGCTTCCACTTCGGAGACGGTCACCGCGGGAGAGGCCGCAACTTATCAGCTGGTACTTACATCGGCCAACTACTCCGGCACCGTCGCTTTCTCATGCACTGGAGCGCCTGCCGGGGATGCATGCACGGTGCCTTCCGCGGTCATCATTGGCTCGGCCAGCAGTACCAAGCCTGTGACCGTCACGGTTCAGACGGCCAGCGTCTCGGCAAGCCTTCAAGAGAATCGCTTCCCTGGAGTGCTTGTATTGGTTGCCGGATTCCTGGCTCCGATTGCGTTCTTCAGCAGGAAACGCCCGGGCATGATGGTTGTGATTCTTGCGGCGGCTGCCCTGTTTGCGGCGGCCAGTGGGTGCGGCAGCGGGAGCGGCAACAGCGGCGGCAATCAGAATCTTATAACCAGCCCGGTGGTTTCAACCCTGACCGTCACTGCTTCAGGATCAGGAGTGACCACGGCGACTCAGTTATTGACGCTGACTGTTCAGTAACTTTCGGGCGGTTGAACCATAGAAAGCCCCTGCAACCGTTCCGCTCCGCACTGGATGAAAGCACACTTGGCTCTTGCAGGTTGGCGTGGCGGCGGCTGGCCTGGAGAGGCGACAATGAAGAAGTGAAGACGCTGCGACTGGTTGTGGACCCCAGGCATTTGGATTCTGCCAGCGCTCGAGAGAGCCTGGAGCGTGCTGCACAGATTCTGCGCGCCGGCGGACTGGTGGCGCTGCCCACTGAGACGGTGTACGGGTTGGGCGCGAATGCACTGGATGCGGCGGCGGTGGGCCGAATCTTTGCGGCCAAGCAGCGGCCGGCATGGGATCCGGTGATTGTGCATGTTGCCGGCGCCGGCTTTGGCAAGGCGATGCTGAATGGGCTGGTCGAGGAGCTTCCCGAAGCGGCGCGGCGGCTTATCGAGGCCTTCTGGCCGGGGCCGCTGACGCTGCTGCTGCTGCGCTCGGCGGCGGTGCCGGATACGGTGACGGCGGGACGGGCGCTGGTGGGGGTGCGAATGCCAGCGCATCCGGTGGCGATGGAGCTGATTCGACTGGCTGGGGTTCCGGTGGCCGCGCCCAGCGCGAATACCTTTGGACGAATCAGCCCGACGACCGCCGCGCATGTGCTCGAGGATCTTGATGGGCGGATCGACGCGGTGGTGGACGCGGGACCGACAGGGCTGGGGGTGGAGTCTACGGTGCTCGATCCTTGCCAGACGCCGATGAGGATCTACCGGCCGGGAGCGGTGACGGTTGAGCAGATTCGTGCAATGGGCGGGGCGGTGGAGGTCTCCATGGGAGGCGGGGAGTTGGCCCAGACGCCCAGGGCCGCGCTGCCTTCGCCGGGGCTGGGGCTGCGCCATTATGCTCCACGGGCGCGGCTAGCGCTGGTGGAAGCGCCGCTGGCTGAGCTGGGCGCGCGGCTGGGCGAAGCGGCGCGCGGCTGGCCTGGGGAGCGGCTGGGCTTCATGCTGCCGGCGGAGGTTGCGGCGCCGGTTGAGAGCGCCGCGGTATTCCGCTGGGGACGATGGGCTGCGCCGGGGGAATTGGCGCGCCAGCTATACGCCGGGCTGCGGGCGCTGGATGCGCTGGGATGCACTGTGATTCTTTGTCCTCTGCCCCCGGATGAAGGGATTGGAGCGGCGATTCGCGACCGGCTGCGGAAGGCGGCGCATGAGGACGCTGTGGAGTAGAGAGAGTTGGCGCGCCGGCTTGGAGCTGTGCTACAAACGAGTGATCGATCGCAAGGTGATTGAATGCCTGATTCTTCTTCCTTTCCCGATGAAAATCCGGCCTCGGTCGACCGGGCCATGGGATGGCTGCTGGCCGGCGAGCGGGAAACCCGGTGGCTTCGATGCGCTCTTTTGCTGGCCGCCGCGCTCTACTTCATCTGCCTTGCAATGTTTGCGACAGGTCCGATCAACCGCTATGGCAACGATGCGCTTGTGTTACTGGACGCCGGATGGCGGCTATTGAATGGGCAAATTCCCTATCGGGATTTCTACCTGGCGCTTGGCCCGCTGGAATACATGATTACGGCCTTTGGAATGTTAGTAACTCATGCAGGTCCTCAGGGAATCGCGATCGGCAATGTGGCGTTTGGCATATCTATCGGAATATGGGGATGGCTTTTGTCGCGGCGGCGCATGCCGGCTGTTCCGGCCTTGATTGTTACTGCATGGCTGATCTTGACCGCCACATCTCCCACGCCGCTCGGATCTGCCTGGAATGTTATGAGTTGCGCCATGATCTACAACCGCCATGGTTATGCTATGCTCGGCATCGTGCTTGTGGAATGCGCGTTCGCGAGCGAGCGCAGCCGGTTTTGGGGCGGAGTGTCGAGCGGGGTTGCTCTCATTCTGCTGGCATTTCTCAAGTTGAACTTCTTCGGCGCCGCACTTCTTCTGCTTTTGGCAACCGTGCCTGTCAGGCGCGAGGAGATGGGGCGCGCCTGGGGCATTCTGGCGGGGATTGCATGCACCGCTGCGGCGTTCGGTTTCTATCTCCGGTTTGCGATATCCGCATTCCTTTCCGATATGTTATTCGCCACTCAAGCCCGCGGAGCTTCGCTGTCGGCTCATGGAATTATCGGCGATATCGCTGGAAGTTCGGAGTTGCTGACACTGGCAATCCTTACCATCGTCGCGGCGCTCATGGTTTCGCGCGGCGAGCTTTGGCAAAGGTCCGGAGTCAGGCTGATTCTTCTCGGCTGCATCGTGATTGCAACTGCCAGCATGCTCAGACGGACAGATGCATACGAGACTGGATTTCAGTTGGCGACGCTGTGGACGGCAGTTCTTCTTGGCCATCTTGCCACGGCATATCCTCAAGCGAAAGAAAAGGCGGCAATTTCTGTAGTCATAGCGCTCAGCCTGGGGGGAATCGCGGCCCAGTTCTTCGCGGATGCGGAGAGTGTCAAGACTCTGCTCGGATATCGCGCGCCCTCGATCCGGTCTATTGGAGCCAGCATAGCCGGCGAGGGAATGGAGCGGTTGCGGTTTTACGATCTTGACGATACCGATAAGCCGGGGAGCGTCGATAACAGCCGCTTCTATGCGGCCTGCGTGAACGATGGGCTGGCGCTGCTGTCACGGTCGTCCGCGCCGGAAGAATCGATTCTGACCCTTGGCTTTCACAATCCGTTCCCGTACTTGCTTCGGCGCAAGCCGGCACTTGGTGGAAGTTCCTTTTTACTGTTTGGAAATAGCATCTCAAAGACTCACCTGCTTGAGGCGAGCCGCATATTTGGCAATGCGGACCTGATCATGGTTCCGCATTACCTGAGTTCCCACCAGGATAGCGATGCCGACCTTGAAACGGCATACCACGCCTACCTGTCGCAGCACTTTACCTTTGCCGCCAGTTCTCAATACTGGACGCTTTACCGCCGAATACGATAGCTCCATTCGATGTTATTGCGGCGCCTCTCCAGCACTGTGGCGCTTCCTTTGCCCCACCAGACGGTGCTTCTCGCCTGGGACCGCGATCCACAACCGGCTGCGGAAGGCGGCGCTCGGGGGCGGGGTGGCGGAGGCCGTTCGGGAATTCCGCCCTGGATTATGTTATGATGAGCGCAATACAGCAAAAGCCAAGCCCATGCCAGATAACTCCTCCGTACGCAATGAGAATTCAGCCCTGCCCGATCGAGCCATAAAATGGTTACTCGCCGGCGAGCGGGATACAAAGTGGATTAGATGGACCCTTGTCTTGGCCGCCCTTCTCTACTTCATCTGCCTTGCAATGCTTGGGACAGGTCCGATCAACCGCTATGGCAACGATGCGCTTGTTTTGCTGGATGGCGGCTGGCGGCTGTTGAACGGCCAAATCCCGTACCGGGATTTTTACCTGGCGCTAGGCCCATTGGAGTTCATGGTCACGGCCTTCGGCATGTTCCTCTCCCGCGGCAGTCCACAGGGAATCTCCATTGGCGCGGCTGCCTTTGGAGCGATCATTGGGCTATGGGGATGGCTACTGGCGCGGCGGCGTCTTCTGACCGTTCCGGCCTTGATCGTTACCGCATGGCTCATCGTGACGGCCACCTCTCCAACGCCGCTTGGGCATCCGTGGAGCGTGATCAGTTGCGGCATGATTTACAACCGCCAGGGCTATGCGCTACTCGGCCTAGTTCTGGTGGAGTGCACATTTGCAAGCGAGCGCAGCCGGTTTTGGGGCGGGCTGTCGAGCGGCGTGGCTTTCGCGCTCCTGGCCTTTCTCAAGCTGAACTTCTTCGGCGCCGCATTGCTTCTGCTGTTCGTTACAGTGCCAGTCCGGCGTGATGAAATGCAGCGCTCCTGGGGCATTCTGGCGGGGACCTCTTGCACGGTAGGCGCCTTCATTCTCTACCTTCGCTTTGCGGTTTTCGCATTCCTCTCCGATATGGCTTTTGCCATTCATGCCCGCGCCTCCACGCTGAAGATGGGAGGGATGATTGCCGATCTGTCGGGGAACGCGGAGATCGTTGCTTTGGCGGTCATCGCCATGGCGGTCACGATCATGGCATCCGGCGCTAGGCCCTGGCAGCGCAATGGGGCGAGACTCATTCTGCTAGGCTGCATTGTGATTGCGACCGCCAGCCTGCTCAAGGAGACCAACGCCTTCGACACGGGATTCCAATTGGTTACGCTGTGGATTGCCATCCTGGTCGGCCAGCTCGCGGCGGCATACCCGCGGGCGAAGGACAAGACCGCCATTGTTGCGGTGGTCGTTCTGGGGTTGGCGACCATCGCGGCTGACTTCTTCCTGGGCGCCGGGAGCGTAATGACGCTGATGAGGTACAATTCGCCTTCGGTCCGGTCGATGGGAGCCAGCCTGGCCGCCGCGCACATTCCCGAGCGCTACCGGCATTACACCCTGGACGGCTATGAGACGGCCTTCCGCGGCGCCGACCCTTCGCTGGGCCGCGCGCACCTGACCGCGCGCCGGTTTGTCGAGGCTTACCCGGTGGATACCGCCGGCAAGGGTCTGCTCTTTACCGGCTCCATCGGCGTGGGCAAGACCCACCTGGCCGTGGGCATGCTGCGCCGGCTGGTGCAGGAGCGCGGCGTCAAAGGCCTCTTCTGCGACTATCGCGAACTGCTCAAGAACATCCAGAACAGCTACAACCCGCAGGTGCAGACCACCGAACTCGAACTGCTGCAGCCGGTCTTTGCCGCCGAGGTGCTGGTGCTTGACGACCTGGGCGCGCAAAAGCCCAACGAGTGGGTCTGGGACACGGTGGCGCTCATCCTGAATACCCGCTACAACGACAAGCAGACCACCATTGTGACCACCAACTATCCCGACCTTCCGGCGGCCGGCGGCGGCTTGACCGACCCCGAACGCGCCGCCCGCGAACAAACCCTCGGCGACCGCATCGGCGACCGCATGAGGTCGCGACTGGCCGAGATGTGCGTCCGCGTGGAGATGAGCGGCGAAGACTTCCGCCAGACGGTCAAGAAGGCGCGCTTCGGGTGAGTGCGGCGAACCGGCGAGCTGTATCGTTTCGATACAGTTTTGGGCGCATGGAAAAGGCCCCCCGGCGCCGCGCAGGAGCGGTCGCGTCATAACTGGTCTATCTATGCTCGTGAGCAGGCCGCAGCCTGTCATTGCCGGCCGCGCGCGCCGGGGCAAACAAGCGTAGCGCCGGATTCGCCTTGCGCCATCGGCTGGATGAATAAGTCGCCCCGATCCGGCCCGCACTGGATCAGAGCGTAGAGAGGGAGATCGTTTGCCCCTACTACATAGATACCGGACCTCATGCTGCTGAATTCCACATAGGTGGCCAGGACAACGGGATTTCCAGGCGCGGCGTGGATTCGAAACTGTCCGGTAGAAGGCTCGTAATTCATATAGTCAAAACAATGCCCCAGGCAGGCGCGAGAAAGCAGATGAGTATCTATCTCAGGCAAACGCCCGCAGCAAACGGATGATACTCGATTGGCCATATACGCGAGATTTCCCTCAGGCGCCGGGACATGGCCGGGCTCTTCCCGATTTCCGAGGGCCTCGAACCAGACCACGCGCGCGCCGGCGGGCAAAGTCTCGACCAGGCTCTCGATCTTCGCCTCGACGCGAGATTCCTTCCCTATGTCGCAATAGAGCGCCGCAAAAAACGCCGCCGCGGCCAGCAGTCCCACGGGGAGATACCAGCGCCTATAAGTGGAACGGCTCAAGACGGCCAGCAATAGAACGCCACAGAGAAAGGAAAGGCGTTCCGACATGTAACTTGCCGCCGCTGTTTCCTTCGACGTTCCGATTGCCCAGGGTATCAGCATGACGGCAACGGCGGTGAGAGCGTAAACCTGCGCAGGAACGCTCACAATGGCTCGGCGGCGATTCTCCGGCGCGCATAGAATGACAACGCCAAACAAAAGGAATCCCAAGGCTGCCGGCAGGTAACGGCATCCATACAACAAAAACTGATCCGCTCCAGTCCAGCAAGTCAGTTGCCAAGGTTCCGAAAGAACGAAGTACTTTGCCAGAATATGGCCGCGAATCAGAAACAGGGTCTCGACGCCGCCAATCAAGAGAAAGAGCTGCAGACGCGCGCGCAACTGCCGGGCAAGCAAATAGTACGCCCCTACTCCTATAAGCCACAAGACGGGCAAAGGATGCGCAAGATAGGAGAGAAGGAGCAAAGGCGCGGCCCCAAGAGCCCGCCAGCCAAAGCTCTCCCTCCACAAGAAGGAAAACACCCAAAAGACGATCCCGCAAGCGAGGTAGTAGTTCAGAAAACCCATTTGGAATACAAAGCCATAGGAGAGCATGGCCAGCCATGGAGCAAGCCAATAGGCCGCCTGGCCTCGCACCGCGGAGATAAAGCGGAACGCACCCCAGAAAAACACCAGCACGAGAGCGGCGGAGGCGACTCTTTCGGCCACCGATGGTCCGAAGCTCCTCAGCAGGCGGGGGAGTAACATATCGACGAGAATGTTAGTGCTTTGATGGCCGATCCAAAGGCCGTGCATGCCGCCACGAGTTATCTGGTCCGCCAGCCACGCATTGTAGAGATGGCTCTGCAGGTCGATGCCCGAAACGATGGGCCGCCAAAGGCAGGGGACCACCAACGCCATCGAGACCGCTACCGGCCGAAGCCGAAGATATATATGGGTCTTCGACAACAGACGACTCGGCCCGAGATTGCCGCTCGCGTTCATTGCTTCTCCTGCCGCGCCTTCCCGCAGCCGACATCGGAAGCCGCGGGAGCTTCCAGCCGGCTGTCCGGCGCCAGCGGATGGCGATGCGCCCCGGAGACTCGACCGGCATCCCCACGCGGTCCAAGTTGAGGCAAACGATAGTAACTCCCCTTCAAGCCGCAGAACAAGTTATAGCGAATTATGTAATATGCCGCCGCGAGCCCGTCCCATGCTGTTATCTTCTTCCCCTCCTCGTAGGTGCGGCCATAGTAGCTGATCGGCGTCTCGTAGATGGCGCACTTCAGCTTGGCGGCCTTGGCGGTAACTTCGATTTCAAAACCGAACCCGCGTGAAGTAATCTTCATCTGCCGGATAATATCGCCGCGGAAGGCCTTGTAGCAGCATTCCACATCGGTAAGATTGATATTGGTGGCGAGGTTGGAGAGAAGAGTGAGAAGCTTGTTGCCGACGTAGTGATAGAAGTACAACGCCCGCGAGGCTTTCCTCACCAGGAAGCGGGAACCGTAGACGACATCCGCCTGCCCCGAAAGAATCGGGGCGATCACATCGGGAATCTCTTCGGGGTGGTACTCGAGATCGGCATCCTGGACGATAACTATCTCGCCCTGCGTGAGGCGGAAACCGGTCTTGAGCGCCTCCGTCTTCCCCCGGTTTCTATCGTGGCGAACAGCGTGAATCTCGCCGTGTTGCGCGCTCAGCCTGGCAAGAATCTCGGACGTTCCATCGGTGGAGCAATCGTCGACGATGACGATTTCAAGCAACTGCGGCAGCGCAACCAGCCTCTCGACGACCTTTTCAAGGGTATGTTCCTCGTTGTAAACGGGAACGACTACGGACAGGCACCTCTCTTGCATAGGTCTTTCTCCCTCTGCCCGCCAAAGGCGAGATCGTTCTGAAGGCTGACGCTTGCTCGCTCGCGATGGAATTGCCGCTCCGTCCGGAGATGCGCGCGCTAAGACCGATTCTTGCGCAGGCCGCCAACAAGCGTCGCGGTAGCCGGTACCCTTATCCGGTTTTCGAATTCAGGAGATTGTAGCACGGGTGAATCAGGGCCGCTTCAAAGCCTCTCGAAGGGAAAGGAGAATTGCTAACGAGGACGCCGGCGGAGGCGATCCCAAGCACAAGGCGAGAGAAAGGCAAATAGCGGTGCGCTGCAGGCATGGGTTGCTTCTCAAGGTGTGTTCTGTATTTTCAAGGCTGCTACAAGCCCACCGTGGCGGGCAGAATCTCTTCCACATCCACCCACTCAGTGGGGTAGTTGCCGGTGTAACAGGCGGTGCAGTAGCCGGTGCGCGCTTCGCCTTGGCAGCAGTTAAGCAGGCCGCCGAGGGACAGGTAAGCCAATGAGTCGGCTTCAATGAATTGGCGGATCTCTTCTATGGAATTATTGGCGGCAATGAGTTCGCGCTTGCTGGGCGTATCCACGCCGTAAAAGCAGGGCGAAATCGTAGGCGGGCAGCTGATGCGGAGATGGACTTCCTTCGCTCCCGCGCCGCGCACCATGCGCACGATCTTGCGGCTCGTCGTTCCGCGGATGATGGAGTCGTCAATGAGAATAACGCGCTTGTCTTCGAGGAGGTTGCGGACCGGATTGAGCTTGAGGCGCACGCCGAAGTCGCGGACGCGCTGCTCGGGCTCAATGAAGGTGCGGCCGACATAGTGGTTGCGGATGAGGCCCATGCGGAAGGGCAGGCGCGCCTCTTCGGCGTACCCCAGGGCCGCTGTCACGCCAGAGTCTGGAACGGGAACCACCACATCGGCGGGCACGGCAGATTCGCGAGCCAACTGGCGGCCCATCTGGTCGCGGCTCTCCTGCACCCAGCGGCCGAAGATGCGGCTGTCGGGCCGGGCGAAGTAGACGTGCTCGAAGATGCAACTGGACTGCGGAACGCCGGTCGCGTACTGGCGGCTGGTGACGCCGTCCTCGGTGACCATCACTAGTTCGCCGGGAAGGACATCGCGAATGTATTCGGCGCGGAGCAGGTCGAAGGCGCAGGTCTCGCTGGCAAAGACAATCGTGTCGGGGCCGTCGGGGTTCTTCATGCGGCCCATGGAGAGCGGCCGAAAACCACGCGGGTCGCGAGCGGCGAAGATGCGGTCGCGGGTCATCATCACGATGGAGAATGCACCCTCGACCTGTCGCAGCGAATCGGCAATGGCGTCCACGAGTGAGCCGGCGTGAGAGTGGGCGATGAGCTGGACGATGATCTCGGAGTCGGAGGTGGTCTGGAAGTAGGCGCCGTCGCGTTCCAGGCGGCTGCGTACGTTGCCAAGGTTGACCAGGTTGCCGTTGTGGGCGATGGCGATGAGCCCCTTGACCGAGTCGACGCGGATGGGCTGGGCGTTGAGCAGGGCCGAGTCGCCGGTGGTGGAGTAGCGGGTGTGGCCGATGGCCATCTGGCCGGGAAGCTTGGCAAGAATGTCGTCGGTGAAGATCTCAGAGACCAGGCCCATGCCCTTGATGTTGGCCAGATGGAGGCCGTCGGCGGTAGCGATGCCGGCCGACTCCTGGCCTCGGTGCTGGAGGGCGTAGAGGCCGAGATAGGCCTGGCGGGCGGCGTCCGGATGGCCGTGGATGGCGACTACGCCGCATTCTTCGCGGAGTTTGTCGGTGCTGTGTGCACGGCGGGAGGCAGCTTCGCCACATTGGGAAAGAACAGCGTTTTGAAAGGGCACGGCTTTAGCCGTGCCGCTTGCCGCAGCCTTATGATACTTTTCGGGCTTTAGCCCCTGAGGAAATTGACTCCCCGCAATTGGTGCTTCCTCGGCGGCTAAAGCCGCAGCTTCTCTGTAAATGCCCGCGTTGGCACGGCTAAAGCCGTGCCCTTTCAAAACATGTCTTGGCGCAGTGCAGTCCAATGGGCTGAATCCCGTGGCGTTCATTCGCCGGAGCGATTCCGATAAGTCCAGTTCGCCCTCAACCCCTTGAAACAGGTTCCTGCTCATGCGCTTACCTCGCCGTGGAGGGTAGCTTCGAGGGCCGAGGCCCATGGCTTGCGAAGGCCGGCCAGAGGGACGGTGATGAAGGGCTCGCCGTCGACGGAGATCTCAAGACGATGACCGCCAGTGGTTCCAATGCGGGCGGCGAGGAAGTTGTATTTGCCGGCCAGCTTTTCGATTGCGGAGAGGTTCGATGTGTGAGTGCTGACGAGCACGGTAGAGGCCGGTTCGGCGAAGAGGCCGAAGAGCGGGTGAACCATAAGCGATTGCTCCTGCTCGACGGTTGCCCCGATTCCCTTGGGGAAGGCGGCCTGAGCTAACGCAACAGCGATGCCGCCGTCGGAGATGTCGCGGGCGGAACGAAGCAGACCCTCCACGGCCAGCGCGGCCAGCAGCTTATGAAGGCTGGCTTCGGCGTCGAGATCGAGCGCGGGCGGTGTACCCCATAGGCCGCCGAGAATCGCCTTGGCGTATTCCGAGCTGCCAAATGCCGCAACTTCCATGGCCGGGGTTTCCGTGGTGTCTTCCAAAACATCGGGAACCGGGTCGGAGAGGGGAGATGCGATGGGAAAGGGCGGCGGCAGGGTAATGGGAAGCATTACGTAAGGGCTCATCGGCAATGGCTTGAAGGGAACTTCAAGCTCCGGATTTGATTCTTCGCCCCTCGGAACGGGCCAAAGCAGCACAATGGCGTCGCCCGCCTTCTGGAACTCCGCCGGAACGGCCTTGGTCACATCGTCGAGAATGCCGACAATGCCCAGCACCGGCGTCGGATAAATTCCTTCGCCCCGAGTTTCGTTATAAAGCGACACATTGCCGCCGGTGACGGGCGTGCCCAGAGCCGTGCAAGCCTCGGCGATGCCGTCGATGGCCGCCGAAAGCTGGGCCATGATCTCCGGCTTCTCGGGATTGCCGAAGTTGAGGCAGTTGGTGGCGGCCACCGGGGTCGCACCGGTCATGGCAACCTTGCGCGCGCACTCGGCCACAGCGTGCATCGCGCCCAGTTTCGGGTCGAGATAGGCCCAGCGGCCGTTGCCGTCCAAGGCCATGGCCAAGCCGATCTCCCCGATTGGTCCACCAGCAGCGTCCGGGCTTGCCGTGCCTTTAATGCGCATGACGCCCGCCTCTCCGCCGGGGCCGATCACCGTGTTGGTCTGGACCATGGTGTCGTACTGCTCGTGGACCCATCGCTTGGAGCAGACGTTGGCGCTGGCGAGCAGCTTCCTGAGGTCGGCGGTGTAGTCGCGGTCCTCGGCGAGCTTGGCCAGCATCTCTTCGGGCGGATCGGCCGGGACGGGGGCCTTCCACGTGCCGACGGGTCGGTGGTAAAGCGGGGCGTCGTCGGTGAGGGACTTGTTGGGAATGTCGGCAACCAGTTCGCCGTGGTGGCTGATGCGCAGGCGCGACTCCGGCTGCACCGTCCCTACGATCACCGCGTCCAATCCCCACTTCGCAAAGACGCGCAGAACCTCGTCTTCGCGTCCTTTTGTGGCCACCAGCAGCATCCGCTCCTGGCTCTCGCTGAGCATGATCTCGTAGGCGGTCATGCCGGTCTCGCGCTGGGGGACCAGATCGAGTTCCACGTCGAGCCCAACCCCGCCGCGTGCGCCCATCTCGCAGGTTGAGCAGGTGAGCCCCGCCGCTCCCATATCCTGAATGCCCACGATGGCGCCGGTGCGCATGGCCTCCAGGCAGGCCTCCAGCAGCAGCTTCTCCATGAAGGGGTCGCCCACCTGCACGTTGGGGCGCTTCTGCTCGGAGCCTTCCTTGAACTCTTCGCTGGCCATGGTGGCGCCGTGGATGCCGTCGCGGCCGGTCTTTGCTCCCACGTAAATCACGGGGTTGCCGGCGCCGCTGGCCTTGCCATAGAAGATTTCGTCGATGCGGACCAGACCCAGAGCGAAGGCGTTCACCAGCGGGTTGCCGCTGTAACAGGCCTCGAATTTGGTCTCGCCGCCCAGGTTGGGCACGCCAAAGCAGTTGCCGTAGGCGGCGATGCCGCTCACGACGCCTTCCACGATGGCGTGGTTTTTCGCAACCAGCTCCAGCTCGGCGCCGCCCGGTTCGCCCTCAGCCTGGATCGGCCCGAAGCGCAGCGAATCCATTACCGCCAGCGGCCGCGCGCCCATGGTAAAGATGTCGCGTAAAATGCCGCCGACGCCGGTGGCCGCTCCCTGAAACGGCTCGATGTAGCTGGGGTGGTTGTGAGACTCGATTTTGAAGGCGCAAGCCCAGCCGTCGCCCACGTCGATAATCCCGGCGTTCTCGCCCGGCCCCTGCACCACGCGGTCGCTCTTGGTGGGCAGCCGCTTCAGATGCACACGGCTCGACTTGTAGGAGCAATGCTCGCTCCACATGACGCTGTAGATGCCCAATTCGGTGAGGGAGGGAACGCGGCCCAGGGCAGCCAGGATGCGGCTGTACTCCTCGGCTGTGATGCTGTGCGTGGCGAGCAACTGCGGTGTGACCGCAACCGGCGAGGGAACGACTGCAGAAGAGGCGGTGTTCATCACGGATGCCTCCATTGTCGCATGGGATTCACATTTGGGGGCGTGTGGAAAGCCGGGACAGATCCGGATCGTCCCATTCCGAACGCGCCTTTCCGATGAGGTTTCCAACCGCTTCTCCGACCCGCGAGGGATGAAAACTCTGTGTGCCCCACCTGGGCGCCCTCTGGGCACCGCGCCTTTGTCTTTGCGGCTAGGGTGGGCTCGTACGCGCCTGGGGCAGGCAATGTTCACAGGTTCTTGAGGTAGGCTCGAATCTCCGGGCTCGACCAGTCCTGTGCGCCGATGAACTTCCGCCGGATAATGCCCTGGCGGTCGATGACGTAGGTCTCCGGCCATGATTCCGAGTGGTAGAGCTTGGCTGCGGTTTCGGCAGGATCGCGCACCGTCGTCAGGTCCACGTGGCGGCGGGCTATAAAGCGGCTGTAAGCGCCGGCATCCTCGTCCACGCTGACGGCCAGGATAGCCAGATCGGGCTGATCGTGGTGAAGATCGAGCATCGAGGGCATCTCCTCGACGCATGGCTCGCACCAGCTGGCCCAGAAGCTGAGCACCACCACGCGGCCCCGGTAGCTGGCCAGATGAATGGACGTGGTTCCGTCGGAGACGGTGAAGTCGGGGGCAATCTGGCCGGTTTGGGCGGGATGCGCGCCGCGGTCGCATGCGCAAAGGAGCGCCAGCGGCAGCAACAGGCCAAGTGTGAGCAAGCGAGGGTACCGCACATCCTTATAATACGGAGCGAAAGACCCTTGCGAAAGGGTGGCGCATCATGAGCGGAGACAGACTGGCCGGAACGGGCGGATACGAGCCGGTGCTGGGGCTTGCCGGCAAACCCGGAACCCACGTCGCCGTGCCGGGGCGGTGGGGCTGGGCTGTCGGGACGGTCTTCGACCAGCCGGAGCCGGAGCAGTTGATTGAGCTTACCGTTATCGTTCCGGCGCGGAACGAAGAGGATTGCCTGGGCGCGTGCCTGCGGTCGCTGGTGAGCCAGTCTGAGGAGATCTTCGAACTGGGCAAGGACTGGGAGCTGCTGGTGGTGAACGACTGCTCGACGGACCGGACTTTGGAGATTGCCCGGGAGATTGCGCACGGGTCAGCCGGGGTCACGGTGATGCAGGCGGGCAAGCCGGAGCAGGGCTGGACCGGCAAGGCAAATGCCGTTTGGACGGCGGCCCGCAAGGCGCGCGGCCGCTGGCTGCTGTTTACCGATGCGGACACGATCCACGAATCCGGAAGCCTGCGCAGGGCTATTCATGAAGCTACGCGCCACAAAGTGGGAATGCTTAGCTACTCGCCGCGGCAGGTGGTTAGCGGGCTGGCGCAGCGGACGCTGATGCCGCTGGTCTTCAGCGAGCTGGCGCTGGCCTATCCGCCGGCACAGGTCTCTGACCCAAACCAGCGGATTGCCGCGGCCAACGGGCAGTTTCTGCTCGTCGAACGGCAGGCCTACCGGCGCATTGGCGGCCACCCGAGCGTGGCAGAAAAGGTGTTGGAAGACGTGGAACTGGCCTTCCTGGCCAAGCGCCGCGGGGTGGGGCTGCGCTTCCGCTATGCCGAAGACGCCGTGGCCACGCGCATGTACCGGACGACGCGGGCGATGATCGAGGGCTGGACCAAGAATCTGGCGCTCCTGTTCGACAATTCGCTGGCGCTGGCCATGTGGCGGGCGCTCGATATGCTGCTGCTTGTGGGGCTGCCGGTGCTCGCCTTCGAGCTTTGGAACGCCCGCCTGGCCATCCATTCGCTGCAATGGCTCGGAGCGGGTTGGGTGCTGGCGCTATTGTGGGCACGGACGCTCTTCCGCTTCTACGCGCGGGTTGCCAAATCCAATTTCCCCATTGTGGATTGCGCCCTGGCACCGCTGGGACTGCCGCTCTTTGTCGCGCTGCTTTATCGCAGTTGGTTCCAGCATCGAATCCTCAAGCAGGTTAGCTGGAAGGGCAGGAAATACGCGGCGTAAGCAAGCTCTTTTTGAAGGGGTGCCGGCTTGAGCCGGCCGGCGGGTTCGCTGCCGGGTCAAGACACTGCCAGTACAAACACGAAGACCGCCTGCGCTTGACTCTCAGACGGTCTCAATTCTTCTCAAGTTCTCTGCTTTCGATGGTGCGCCCGGAGAGATTCGAACTCCCGACCTACTGATTCGTAGTCAGTCGCTCTATCCAGCTGAGCTACGGGCGCACACCCGCGGTCGCCGTAGCGACCATACTCAGATTATCAGGGTTCTTCCTGCGGTGCAATCGCCCGGAGGCCGGTCCAATCGCCCGATTCAGGCGGCCGGGAGCGGCTGCGGCGCAATCGCCGGCTCGGCAACAGAAACCTCCGTGGCAATCTCAAGCCCGGCCTGGCGGATGAGTTTGGCAACAGCAGCGGAGTTGAGCCGCGTGGCATCGTACTCCACGCGCAGCGTGTCGGCGGCGCGGTCGAAGCTGAGGCGGCGAATGCCGTACACGTCCTTGGCGCTGGCCAGTGCCAGAGCCGCCTGCTCGGTGGGCGGCGCGGGGCAACGAAACACAATTTCCACCGTGGTCATATGGGAATCATAGATGCGTTAAGATTCTCGACAGAATGAAAGACATCTACATTGCCGATCTGGCCGCTTTTGAAGAAGGCAAGCTCTTCGACGGCTTCTTCCTGGTTCTGGCCAGGCAGCAGCGCACCACCAAGACCAACAAGCCGTACCTCAACCTGATTCTGGGTGACAAGACCGGCCAGCTCGAGGGCCGCGTCTGGGAGCCGGGCGACCCGCGCATCGCGAAAGACTTTGACCGGGGCGACATCGTGAAGGCTCGCGGCAGCGCCTCCCGCTTCGACGACCGCCTGCAGATGAAAATCGACCAGCTTCGTAAGGCCGCGCCCGGCGAGGTGGACAAGTCCGACCTGCTGCCTTCCACCACCTGCGACGTCGCCGTCCTCTGGTGCCAGCTCTTGGACTTCGTCGAGAGTCTTGCCGACCCCGACCTCAAGTTGCTGCTGTCGACCATCCTGGCCGATCCAGCGATCGCGGGCGCTTATCGTGAAGCCCCTGCCGCCAGGCAGCTCCACCACGCCTGGCTCGGGGGCCTGCTGGAGCACGTGGTCAGCCTGCTCACCCTGGCCGACCGCGTCGCACCCCATTACCCCATCCTCGATCGCGACCTGCTGCTCACCGGCGTCCTCCTCCACGACATCGGCAAGATCCGCGAGCTGAGCTGGGGCATCGGCTTTGAATACACCCTTGAAGGGGTGCTGCTGGGCCACATTCAGATCGGCGCCGCCCTCGCCGAACGCACCATGGACAGCCTTCCCGACTTCCCGCCTAAGTTGAAAACGCTTGTCCTGCACATGATCCTCTCGCATCACGGCAAGCTGGAGTTCGGTTCTCCCAAGCTGCCCATGATCCCCGAGGCACTGGTACTCAACTTTCTCGACGACCTGGACGCCAAGATGCAAGCCGTGCAAAGCGAATTCGACAAGGCGATCCGCGAAGGCAAAGCCCCGGGCGAGCTAACTGGAAAAGTATGGGCCCTCGACAACCGCCAGCTCCTCAACTCGCGGCGCTGGCTGGCGGAAGGATAGAGAACTGGGACCGGCCGCGCTCTTCGCAAGCCAGCCTCCGATTCGCCCCAGCCGCTGAGGGATGGATTCTGCCAGGTTCCAAGCCGATTCTGCCTGCCCGCGCCTTCGCCGAAAGCCAGGTTGCCGGGGCAGCTTCTTACGCCAGATCCGCTTCTTCCACCAGTTCCAGCGCCGCCGTTCCCTTGCAGGGCGGAAGATAGCCCGCTGCGCGCCAGGCAATGGACAATCCTTCCATGTTCAGCAGCTTGCGAATCTGGCCGCGGGCGTGGTCGGCCCAGGGGCCCCGGTTGTCCAGCCTCAGATAGGCCTGCCAGTGGCGCAGAGCCTGGCGGCACTGCCCCTTGCGCTCGTAGGCCAAGGCCAGGTTGTAGTGGGCGTCGGCATAGCGCGGCGCCAGCGCAATCGCCTGGCGGTAAGCGGCGATGGACTCATTCGGCCGCTCCAGCTCGTCCAGCACGTTGCCCAGATCGAAGAAGGCCAGCACATACTCCGGATCGGCTTCGGTGGCGCGGCGATAGAGCTGCTCGGCAAGGCCATATTGGCGCAGGTGGAATTGGATGGTTCCCAGGTTGATGTAGGCCGCCGCGTACTCCGGATCGAGATCCAGAATCTCCTCGTACAGTGCAATTGCACGCTGCTTTTCGCCCGTCTCTTCGGCTTGCACGGCGGTTAGAAAACGGTCTTGCATGCCACGCGGGTCGGCCGTGCCGAAGCGCCGCAACGGACATGGCTCAGAGCCTGCCGACGGCCGGTCCATTCTGCCCAGGCGCTCAAAGTCGAAGAGTAATTGCCGCCGGATGGGGTCCACCATTGCCCCATGGTGGCGGAAGGCCAGCCGCCGCGTACCGGTGCGCACCAGGCAAGCCTCAAGCAGCGGATTGGCCATGCCCGCCACGGCCTTCATGGCCATGATCGAGTGCCGTATGGAAGCCGCTGGGACAGATTCCTCGCGCAGCGCGCGCAGAGTCCTCAACTGACCAAGATCCTGAAAGCTGTAGCTCTGCTGTTGCGCAATAAGTCCCGCTCGCTCCCACCCCTGCAACTGGCGGCAGCTAATCTGCAAGATGCGCAACACGTCTTGACGGCTATAACTGGTCACTCTTGAGTGCTCCCTCAAGTGCTTAGGCTCGGACTCAGGCTCGAACTCGTCTTCTCAGCCCGTTCCCGCAGCGCGAATCTCCGGCTCAGCCCTCGCCCGTAGCTCCTGGAACAGTTACAGAGGAACCGCTCTTGCTGCGATTATGCCAAGAGTCAGCGTGGATAAGCACACGGGAAATGCCCCACAACAAAAAAACAAGTGGATAAAGAGTGCATGACTTGGTTCAACCGCCGGCTTAGCTCTCTGCGCCCTGTGGAAAACTGAGAATAAATACATCAGTCCCGGCATAACCCGGTCAAAACCCGAGAACTACTTATGGTGGCTTGGCGTACGCCGCCACTCCGCAGTCATTCCGGCCACGCCGTCTCGAGTGCATGGGAACCAGGGAGGCCGCATTCTGAAGCCGCAACATTCAAGCTGAAGCTAGCATCGACCGGAGTAGGTAGGGGCAACCGCAGGAACGTCCCAAGGAGGCGGCGGAAATTGGCCCACCGGTGTACTTCCTGGAATGCGTCAAAGCCGGGATCGACCTCACCGAAGCGGCGGAACGAACCCCAATTGTGCTCTCGATCACTGTCCACGCAATCGCCCACCCTGCCAGGTTGGCGCGAGCGGCGCCCGCGAGCGGCCTTGAAAGTGGTATAGTTCTTCGTGGAGCAGCCGCGCTTGTTCAAGGCCGCTCAAGAGGCGAGGAGCCTTTAATGATTCGGCTACGACGCAAAAGTGGTAATTTTTTTCCACTTTGATGCGCAAGACATTGCTTGTTGCTGCCCCGGTCCGTCTGCAAACATAAGAAAATGAAGCGCAATGGAACTGGTCCCGAATGGCAGCCGGATTGCATGAGAATGTTCAAGGCGCAAACTCGTCGACTTCAGTTCCCAAGGAGGGCACTAGAGTGAAAGTGCAACGTCTGCTCACAAATTCGGCTTTGGCGGTCATCTTCGGCGCTTTTGCGCTCGCCGCGTCCTTCCCCGCGTACGCCGGTCCCATCACCGTCAATTGGACTGACTGGACCAGCTCACAGTACGCCTCGACGAGCAGTACCACTGGAAACGCTGTAGGCAATTTGGGCAGCATCTACGTTGACTATACCGGCGAAACCCTGGGCCTCAGCAATTCTACGTGGGCTCCGTCCCTTGGCCTGAGCAACCACGGCTTTTACCCCGGCTCCGGCGGTAGTGGCGTTTGGAATCCCAGCGCCAGCTGGACCAACTTAGGAGCCACCCAGAACATCGCGGACGCGCCGCCCACCAGCTACAACTCGGTTGCGATGAATGGCGGGACTGGCGCCAACGTCGAGACCATCTCCTTTTATTCCAATTGTGCTCCCAGCCTCGGAAGTTGCCCGGACCCCAGCCCCGTCTGGATCACTGACCCCGTCGTGGCCATTTGGAGCCTCGGATCGCCTGGGACGCCAGCGGAGTACATCTTCAACAGTGCGGAGCCTTTTGTGATCCTGGCTGGCGGTCCAGACGCTCAATTCGGGGGCGGTTCCATCACCGACACCGCTACCAACGCCGGCTGCGGCGCTTACACCGTATGCGGCGAAGAAGGTAACGGGGTGATCGAGTTCCTGGGCACCTTTGATGAGATCTCGTATACTACGCCGGACTCCGAGGACTACTACGCCTTCACCGTCGGCGAGGGGGTGACCCCTGAACCAGAAACCCTGTCGCTCCTTGGCCTTGGACTTCTCGCGTTGCCCTTGCTTCGCAGTGCCGTTGCCCGCCGCCGTCGCGGGTGACGCTCCAGGCGACCGCTGAGACGATTGGTTTGCAGCAGATTGGCCGGTTTTTCCAGTTCTCGTATCTGAGGCATGGAAAGCCGGCCATTCGTATTTCGCGCGCGTTTCGCGCTAAGATAGAAGCAGCATGACGCTTTACCAGCCCATCCTGGCCCTCCTCTAGCGGCGCCCGCCGCCTATATTCGTTCTCCGCCTTCTTTCCTTCCCAACTCTTTTCCAGAGATTCAGCCGTCCGCAGGAGTGTTCCGTGATCGACCGATTACAGCAAATGGAGCAGCGCTACGAGGAGCTCTCCGCCCAGCTTTCCTTGCCCGAGGTTGTGAACGACCGCGAGAAGTATCAGAAAGCCGGCCGCGCCCTCAGCGAAATCGAAGTTCCGGTGATGAAGTTCCGCGAACTGAAGCAAGTGCGGCAGGCGCTGGCCGAAGCCCGCGCCATGCTGGCTGATCCCGAGATGAGCGCCATGGCCGAGGAAGAGATCGCCGCCTTGGCGCCCCGCGAGCCGGCCCTGGAAGAAGAGATCAAGACGCTGCTGCTGCCCAAGGATCCCAACGACGAGAAGAACGTCATCCTGGAGATCCGCGCCGGCACCGGCGGCGACGAAGCCTCGCTCTTTGCCGCCGAGATCTTCCGCATGTATCAGCGCTTTGCCGAGCAGCATCGCTGGAAGATCGAGCTGCTCTCGCTCTCCGAATCCGGCGTGGGCGGCTACAAGGAAGTGATCGCCATCATCGAGGGCGAGCGCGTTTACTCCCAGATGAAGTGGGAGAGCGGCGTCCATCGCGTGCAGCGCGTTCCCGCCACTGAAGCCCAGGGCCGCGTCCACACCTCCGCCGTCACCGTCGCCGTCCTCCCCGAGGCCGAGGATGTGGATGTGAAGATCGAAGCCAAGGACATCCGCATCGACACCTTCTGCTCCTCCGGTCCCGGCGGCCAGTCCGTCAACACCACCTACTCCGCCGTTCGCATTACGCACATCCCCACCAACACTGTCGTCAGTTGCCAGGACGAAAAGTCGCAGATCAAGAACCGCGAAAAAGGCATGCGCGTCCTGCGCTCGCGCCTTTACGAAATGGAGATGGACCGCCAGAATGCCGAGCTGGCCAGGGAGCGCAAGCAGCAGGTGGGCACCGGCGACCGCAGCGAGAAGATCCGCACCTACAACTTCCCGCAGAACCGGCTCACCGACCACCGCATCGGCTTGACCCTTCATCAGCTCGACCTGGTGATGGAAGGCCGCCTGCAGCCCATCGTCGATGCCCTCATCACCCACTACCAGGCCGAGCAGTTGAAGGCCGGCAACCAGGCGGCCTGAGCCTTGTTTCCACTGAGCAGTTTCGTTTGGAACGGTGCCGCGCGCCTAAGCTTTGGGCCGCATCCCAAACGCGCCCGCCAAGATGCCGAGTCGCTGCTCCTGCACGTTCTGGGCGAAAACAAAGCCTGGCTCCTCGCCCATTTAGACGACGAACTCCCCAAGGACCAGTCTGCGCGCTTCGCCCAAATCATTGAACGCCGCTACCGGGGCGAGCCCATCCAATACATCCTCGGCGAAGCCGAGTTCTTCGGTCTGCCCTTTCGCGTTACGCCCAGTGTGCTGATCCCCCGCCCCGAGACCGAGCATCTGGTCGAAAAGGCCATCGAGCTAGCTGCCCGCTTTCCAGCGCCGCGCATCGCGGACGTTGGCGCCGGCTCCGGCTGCATCGCCATCGCTCTCGCTCACCACCTGCCTGATGCGCGGATCACCGCCATCGACCTCGCCGCCCCAGCCGTGGCCATTGCCCGCCAGAACACCGACCGCAACGGCGTCCCCAGCCAGATCCGCTTTCTTCACGGCGATCTCCTCGCCCCGGTCGCACAAGAGCAACTCGACATCGTAGTCTCTAACCCGCCTTACGTCCCACTCACCGACCGCGATACCCTCGCCGTCGAGGTCCGCGACCACGAACCAGCCTTAGCCCTCTTCGCCGGCCCTGACGGCCTCGACATCTACCGCCGTCTCATCCCGCAAGCCTTCGCGTGTCTCGTCTCCGGCGGCTTCATTGCCCTTGAAATCGGCTACGGCCAATCCGAAGCCATCGCCGGGCTCCTCGCAGCCTCCGGTTTCCACCAAATCGAGTTCATTCCAGACCTGCAATCCATCCCCCGCGTCGCCTGCGCCCAGCGCCCCTGAAATGCCCTCGCAACACACGATTTGGGTGCCCCAGGTCCCGCTTCTGGGACCTGGGATAGCACGATCCATGCTCGCTCTCATGTTGTAGAATTCTCTGCGAGAGGATTCTTCCCATGCCCACATCCAAAGGCTACGCCACGCCCAACGCCCAATCCCCGCTTGGTCCGTTCAACTTCACGCGCCGCGAGCCCGGCCCCAGTGAAATCGCCGTTGACATCCTCTACTGCGGCGTCTGCCACTCCGACCTGCACATGGCGCGCAACGAGTGGGGCAACGCGATCTATCCCCTCGTTCCCGGCCACGAGATCGTGGGCCGCGTCACGGCCGCCGGCAGCGCCGTCACTAAGTTCCAGGTAGGCGGCATTGCGGCCATCGGCGTCATTGTGGATTCCTGCCGCCAGTGCGCCCCGTGCCATCGCGGCGAGGAGCACTTCTGCGACCAGGGCGCCACGCTCACCTACGCCGCCAGCGACCGCGTCGACGGCTCTATCACCATGGGTGGCTACTCCTCGAACTACGTTGTCGACGAGCGCTTCGCCCACACTGTCCCCGCAAATCTCGACCTCGCCGCCGTGGCCCCGCTCCTCTGCGCTGGCATCACGACATACTCGCCGCTACGCCACTGGAAGGTTGGCCCCGGCATGAAGGTGGGCATCGTCGGCCTCGGCGGCCTGGGCCACATGGCGCTCAAATTCGCGCACTCCTTCGGCGCACATGTCGTCCAGTTCACCACCAACCTCCGCAAGCGCGAAGACGCCCTCCGGCTCGGCGCCGATGAAGTGGTTCTCTCAACCGAGGCTGACGCCATGAAGGCCCACTGCAAGTCCTTCGACTTCATCCTCGATGCCGCCGCGGCCCCGCACTCGCTCGACCCCTACACCGCGCTGCTCAAGCAGGACGCCACCATGTGCCTGGTCGGCCTGCCCGACAAGTTCCCGGTGTTGAACGTGGGCAACCTCATCTTCAAGCGTGCCGCGCTCTCCGGCTCCATGATCGGCGGCATGCCCGAGACGCAGCAGATGCTCGACTACTGCGGCGAGCGCAACATCGTCTCCGATGTAGAAGTCATTCCCATTCAAGAGATCAACCAAGCCTACGAGCGCATGTTGCGCCAGGACGTGAAATACCGGTTTGTGATCGACATGAGTTCGCTCAAGTAACTCCTTCGTTTATCCGGCGAATATGGGTGCCCCACCTGGGCGCCCTCTGGGCATGGCGTCCTTGTTTGTTCGGCTAGGGTGGGAGGTGATTGCTCTCAATCACGGCGCGCGAAGTGGCGCAGTCAAATCCTAGCCCTTTTTCTCCGACTCACCGAGCAAATTCCCCAGCCGACCCAGCCGGCGTTCCCAGATTGAGCGGCGATCGCGGATCCATTGCTCCATCGCGTCAAGCCCGGTGGGTTCGATGCGGCAGGTGCGCACCCGGCCCACCTTCTCGGTCTGCACCAGGCCGCACTCCTCCAGCACCTGAATATGTTGAACCACCGCGGCCAAGGTCATTTCAAATGGCTCAGCCATGCGCGATACCGACATGGGACCATTGCTCAGCATTTCCATCATCGCCCGGCGCGTGGGATCGCCGAGGGCGCGGAAGATACGGTCGATATTGGGTTTCCTTCTTTTCATGGTCCCGCGCCTTCCCGCTCCGCTCCGCGATTAGCCCTCAAGCACCCTTGCAAGCTTGTCGAGCAGCCCGCGCCAACCGGCTTCCCTCATCGCGGGGCCATCCGAGCCCTCCAGGAACGCGCTCTGAAATGTGAGGATCAGGTCGGTGCCCTTCTCGGCGGGCAGAAGCTCAACCGTGCCCAAAGAGACCGAGATGCACTTGTCTGCCACGGCCATGGTCGAGGTGAAGATGATGCGGCGGTTCGGGACGATATCCCGATAGATGTTCTCGCTCTTGAGCGAGAGACCCTTCAGCGGATGGCCTTCTTTGAAGCCGAGGGCGTAATGCTCCCTGCCTCCAACGCGAAAGTCCTGCTCATAGCTTTCTACCCTGTTTTGCTCGCCCTCAGCATACCAGCGGCGCTTCTGTGCGGAGTCGGCGAAGGCGGCGAATACGCGCTCCGGCTTGACAGGGTAATTGCGTTCGACGACAAACGTGTTGTGGATCACGGGTTGATGGTCCATGAATGTTCTCCTCCACTGGAAATTCATTAAGTACACACTTAAGTGTCAATCGACCTCGATTATTTGTCAAGTAAAAACTTAAGTATTTATTTGAAGTGCTGCTTCCGTCGGCCCGGCCTTGTTCGGCTTGCGATCAAGGTGAGTGGCCCATGTCTTCAAGCGCGCCGCGCTCTCCAGCTTCCTGATCGGCAGCATGCCGGGACGCGCCAGATGCCCGACTGCTGCTGCGAGCACAACATCCCCTCCGATGTCGAAGTCATTCCCATCCATCGGATCAACAAAGCCGACGAACGGATGTTGCGTCAGGGCGCGAAGTACCGCTTTGTGATCGACATGGGCTCGCTTTGCCGGTTGCACGATTGCAAGCTCCAAGAGACCATTTTGCACGCTACTGGAGGAGGCAGCTGAATTGTGAAACCGCTCTAATGTAACTCGCCCCTACTGCTTCGGCTCTGCTGGCGGCAGACTCGACGGCTCTGGCGCTTCGCGCTCCACCAGCAGAATCCGCTTCACTTTGTTCCGGTCGATGCGCTGGAGCTCTCCCCCCACGCGCACCACCACATCCATTCCCTCCACTGAGTTAAGATCTCCGTTCAGCACGGTACCATCGCGCAGTTCAATCGTGTCAAACTGCGCCGCGCCCAATTCGAAGCTCACGCTGCCGCCCGATACGTCGCTAGCGCCAATCTCCAGCGGAAATACCCCTGACCTGAAGCCATCCTTGCTGAACGAAAGCCGGTGTTTGCCCGGCCCAATACTGATCAGTCGTGGAGTCGTCCCGGCATCCTCGTCGTCCACCTTCAACAGCGCGCCTTCCGGAACGGAGTTTACCGTCAGTGTAATAGCCTTCTGCGCGGCTGAGAGCGCTACCACCTGCACCGTGTAGGGCGCGCCCGACGCCATCACCGATGTCTGGAACTTTACTGTCTGGCCCGGGCCCAGGTCGCTCACTGTCATCCAAGCCTCACCGATTCTGATCTGCTTCCTGTCAAAAACGTAAAGCGTGAAGCGCTCGCTCGAAACCAATTTGTCTGACAGGTTCTCAGCTGTTGTGTCAATGGCAAAGGGTCGCTGGCTACCCACCGAACCTCCAAGGTCTTTGAACCTGCTAAATGTGAAGCGAAGCACGGGATGTTCCGCATTTGGCCACAAAACAACTTGCTGTTGCGGCTCTGCTGCAACAGCTCGCATCGCAACCAGAAACAAAACTGCAAGAGTAACACTCAAACTCTTCCGCATTGCTTTCAGCTCCAAACCGAAAATCGCACCAGCATCCTGCTTCGCTCTCATTTTTCCGCCTTCCCTGTCTTGCTCAACTCCTTGTAGAATCCCAAATCCGCGCCAGTCAGGCTCTTGGCAACATAGGCGATCTGCCCGTAGTGCATCCCGAAGTGCTCCACGACCTGATAGACAGCTTCGAGCCCACTAACGTGGTAACCCTGAATTTCGTATGGAGCAACCAGGTCGGCCTGCGTCAGCCGCGCCAGAACCTGCGACGCCTCGTACATGGCCGCGCCGAGTCTTTCGAGCAACGCAGAGGCCGGAATCCCACCCTCGGCCGCGAACTCGGCGGGCCGGTCACGCTTGTCTTCCGACCGGTTGAACGAGTCCACCAGCCACTGCCGCACGTTGCCGTTCAAATGCAGAATCAGATTCCCGATGCTGTTCGAGGCTGCGTTCGGCTGCCACCAGACCTGCTCATCCGTCAGCGATTCGGCGCATGCCTGCAAGCGCGGCCAATACTGCTCCAGCAGCTGGCGGCGGGAAAACTCAAGAAAAAGCGTAGTCACATCTGCGTCCATGGCTGCCATCGGCAAACGAAGCTCCCTTCCACGATCTCCTGTTGAATAGGGTACGCCCGTCCTGTTCTCGCATTGAGCCGGCCGGCGAGTTCTTCTCGCGGCTCCCGGCTGCGAGCGGCCCTACCTGGCGATTGCCGCCCCCCGGCTCCGCGGCATAGAATTCTCCTGCAATCGTATTCAGAGAGGATCCATCATGCGCATTTTCGCTTCGCTCTCCCTTGCCCTTCTCGCCGTCGCTTCGGTTACCGCCTCTGCCCAAACGCCAGCCGCGCCGCAGATGCCGCAGGTGGTGGCCCAAACCCCGCCCATGGGCTGGAACAGTTGGAATTACTTTGCCGAAAAGGTCACCGACAAGGACATCCGCGACTCGGCCGATCTGATCGTGTCGTCCGGCATGAAGGACGCCGGCTACATCTACGTCAACATCGACGACACCTGGGAGGGCGAGCGCGACGCGGCCGGCGTCCTGCACACCAACTCCAAATTCCCTGACATGAAGGCGCTGGCCGATTACGTCCACTCCAAGGGCCTCAAGATCGGCATCTACTCCGGGCCCGGCTCCAAGACCTGCGGCGGCTACGCAGGCTCGCTGGGCCACGAGGAGCAGGACGCCCAGATGTACGCCCAGTGGGGCATCGACTACCTCAAGTACGACCTGTGCAGCTTCATCCCCGACGTGATGGAGAAGCAGGCTCCCAGCGACAAGGCGGAGCAGATGCGCCTCATGATCGCCGCCTACGACAAGATGAGCAAGGCCCTCAAGGCCACCGGCCGCCCCATCGTCCTCTCCCTCTGCCAGTACGGCTGGGATGCGGTCTGGGAGTGGGCGCCCGCCCTCGGCGGCAACCTCTGGCGCACCACCGGCGACATCACGCCCCACTGGGATCGCATCTACTCGATCGTCAGCCAGCAGGCCGGCCTTGAGAGCTACGCCGGCCCCGGACACTGGAACGATCCCGACATGCTCGAAGTGGGCAACGGCAAGCTCTCGCTGGCCGAGAACCGCACCCACTTCACCCTCTGGGCCATGCTGGCCGCGCCCCTGCTGGCCGGCAACGACCTGCCCCACATGAAGCCCGAGATCAAGGCCATCCTTACCAATCGCGACGTGATCGCCATCGACCAGGATCCGCTGGGCCGCCAGGGCGTTCGCGCCTACTCCGACGGCGAGGTCGAGGTCTGGACGCGCCAGCTCCAGGGCGGAGCCATCGCCGTAGCCATCGTCGCCGTGGGCGACAGCCGCTACTCCACCCACCCCTTCCACCTCAACCTGGCCAAGCTCGGCCTGCACGGCCCGCAGGCCGGCAAAGACCTCTGGACCGGCAAGCCTATCACCCTCACCGACCAGCAGCCCATTGAGATCGAGAGCCATGACGTGCTGTTAGTCCGCATCGACAAGCCAAGGTAGGCGCATCCCCGTCGGTCCACCTTCGCGCAACCTGAAATAAGGAGAGGTTTTCCAGCGGAATGCCTCAACTTTCGCCAGGAATAACGTCTACACTTGCAGCGCGGTGACCCCAGAGGGCCCGGCCCTGATCTCCTGTGTCCCGCAGAGCTTCGAGCGCGAATAGCCCCTGGAAGACTGCGTGGGAGAATCGAGCCGAACAAGTTGCCCTTCGCCATCGCGACGTGAACGCGCGGTGAGCCAGCCTGAAGCGCTCCCGCCCGCCAAGAAGGAGCACTATGCGTAAGGCTATCTCCATCCTTGCCATCTTCGTCACGGCCGCCGTCGCGGCCTGGTTATCCGGCTGCGGCTCGGCGATTACCAGCCTGAACCAAGGAACGAACCAGATTGAAACACCGCCCGCGAGCACGGTTCCCGTCTCCCTCACCATCACAGACGACCCGCCTGCCGGCGTCTCGGTTCTCTTCTTCCAGGTCAGCCTGACGGCCGCCACGCTTCAGCCCGCGTCGGGATTGGGGGTTTCGCTTCTCCCCAATGGCAATCCCATCGAGATAGACGTCACCCAACTCCAGGCGCTCTCAGCTTTTCTGAGCACCGCCAACGTGCCGGCAGGGAATTACTCGAGCTTGAGCCTCACCTTTGCCAACCCTCAACTGGTGATCGTCAATAACTCAGATCAGTCGATAGCCGGCACCTGCGCAGTGGGCAGCGTCTGCCAGCTTACCCCGGCCATCGACAGCTCCGCCACCGTCAACCTTTCATCCAGTCCATTTCCCGTTACCGTGGCTGCCGGCTTGCCGCTCGGCTTCCTCATCGACTATCACCTCAACACCATCATCCAGTCCGATCTCTCCGTCAACCTAGGCGTCGCCAATGGCGTTACGGTCTCGCAGCTCCAGCCCCCGTCGGCTCCCAACATCCCGGCCCAATTCGGCGCCCTCGTCGGATCGGTCGCCACGGTCAACTCGAGCCTCGGCCAGTTCACGCTGACGACTCCCGACGGCCGCACCTTCACCGTCTCCACTTCCACTTCCACCACCTACGACGACTTTCCATCTTCCGCCTGCTCGGCGGCCGGCTTCTCTTGCATCGCTCAAGGCCAAATCCTCCAAGTCCAGGTCGCCAGCGTCCAAACTAGCGGAGTCCTAGCCGCCGCTCAGATCACATACACCCAGGCGCCCAGCCAGCAGACCGTCGTCGGCACCATTGTCGGCATTCCTCCGCTCCCGCTGCCGGTGGGCGAAACCATGATCCAAGTCATTCTCCATCAGAACCCCACCGCCAGCACCAGCTTGCCGGTTGGCGCCATGGCCCTCGTGGCCGTTTGGGCGCCGGGAACGGCCGGACACACCGCCACCGCCTTCTCCATCGACGCGAACGGCTTCACCATTCCCTCCGGCTTTACTTTTGCGTCTTCTCTTGACCTCTGCGTCGGCCAAACCGTCCAGGTTACGGTCGCTCCGGGATCATTGCAACCGCCCACGCCCGTTGCGTCGCCCGGTTTGGGCGCCTGGGGACTGCCTCTGGAGCCCATGTTCACCGCCAGCAGCCTCCAATTAGAGCCCAGCCAGATCACAGGCGCCATATCCTCGCTCGGTTCGTCGGGCTTCGTCCTCAACAGTTTCCCGGGCATCTTCCTCGGCCCGTGGTCCGCCAGTGCTGCTTCCAGTTCCGGGCAGTTGATGGTGGAAACGACTTCGCAGACCACCTATCAGGGCTTCAACCCGGAAAACTTTTCCGGCTTGGCAAACAACGACGTGGTCTCCGTCAACGGCTGGGTCTTCCCGCAGAACGGCGCACTCGACCCGGCTGTCGGTCCACCCATTGTCGTGGCGCAGACCGTCACCCAGCACCCGAATGCGGTCTATTGAGAGCCGGCGCGGGACCAGCGGGCGGATGGTCCGCGCCTGCGGAGCGAGGAAACAGGACGTTCCAGAGTTTGCCTGGAGTTTGTCGAAGGGACTCGATTCTTGGACCGGGGAATGTGGGATCTATGAGGGAAGCAGTCTCTGTCTCAGGAATGGTCGTCTGAGCCCAAATCGACTGCTCGGAAGGTTGAGTTCTACGCGGTCTCAGGCAGTTCCCAAGATCAGCATCTGGGGCACCCATACTCTGGTTCTTCTGCCGAAGGGGATCTTGGTCGCCCGCCGCCCATATCTATGTTCTTGAACCTATGGCAGATGGGCAAACCGCCGACGCCGCAAGCATGTCCCTTCAGCTCCGCTGCCAGTAGCACGGCAGACCCAATGTCTTTCCACCTGGGGGCTGTGCAGTCAGCGGGGAAGAAGGACCGGGCCTGGGGCACCCGGCAACACAAATGCGGGTGATAGAATCCCGGTGTATTTCGTTTTAATGCACAGTGCACGAGGACGCTTGATGAAAAAGGCACTTCTTCTTGTTTTCTTTCTTTCCTCTTCAATCCACATCCACGCACAGGAAACGCCCGCCCAGAGCTGCGTGCGCGATCTCGATGCCATTCCGGCCTTCATGCTGGCCAACGACGCCGGCGGCAAAGACGAAATGGCGCAAAAGGGCCAGAAGCGTTTTGACGACGCGCTCGCCGCCGCCAGGGCCGATGCCGCCAAGATCGCAACCGACAACGAGTGCTTTGCCGTTCTGACCAAGTATCTGCTGGCCTGGCGCGATGGCCACTTGTGGGCTCAATACCCTGCGCCGAAGAAGGCAGAGAACGCTGTGCCTTCCACTCCGCAACCGGGCAACCACGCCGTGTTGAAGGTGCTGAGCGAGAAGACGCTGCTGCTGACGCTGCCCGATTTTGAAGCCACCGTGGGCCAGGACCTGGAAGCGATGAACGCGAAACAGCATGACGTGCTGGCATCGCATCCCAACTGGATCATCGACGTGCGCGACAACCAGGGCGGCTTCGACGACAGCTACGCTCCCTTATTGCGGTGGCTGATGGCCGATGATTTTACCGAGGTCCAGGTCGCGTATCTGGTAACGGCCCACAACATCCAGGCGCAACGGGAATTGTGCGCCGCATTCCCCACCGACACCGAATGCCCCAAGGTGCTGGGGCCAATTGCCGACCGGATGAGCAAAGCCAAGACCGGCGAATACGTTCCCGAGAGTGAAAATGGGCCTTTGGTGTTTCGCCGCGCTGATAGGATTGAACCGCACCGGCCCGCGCGCGTCGCCGTGCTCATCGATCACGACTGCATCAGTTCCTGCGAACAGTTTTTGCTGACTGTGCGCCAGAGCTTCAGCGTCAAGCTGATTGGCCGCCACACCTATGGCATGATCGATGTTTCGAACGTGCGTCCCTGGACGATGCCCTCGGGCAAGCACGTTCTTGAATACGCGACTACACGCTCGTTCCGCATTCCGGCCATGCCGGTGGATGGCATCGGCGTGATGCCCGACATCTATCTGCCGCTCGGCGACGGACCGAATGCCAAAGACGACGAAGTAATGCGCGTCGAGAACTGGCTGGAAGGCGGCTCGCTTGCGCCTGTCAAGAATTAGGCGGATGGCCCTGGTCCGGTCCGCCGCAGCGGATCGAAACTCGGATTCATACCTCAATCCAATCCACTCACGCCCGGGCGTAGGCCTCAGCGTCCCGCTCAATTATCTTGCTCAGTTCAAGCGGGGCCTTTGACAGGTCGTCCATCTGCTGGAGGTTGAGCCAGAACTCCGGGCTGTTGCCGAAGAACTGCGCCAGGCGCAGCGCCGTGTCTGGCGGTTAGCTCAACCGCGGGTGTTGTTTTTGCGCTTCGACGTAAGCGCGGAGGACGGCATTCATGCGCGTCAGGTGCCCTTTGCCGCGCGCCCGGAACCACTCGACCACATCGCTGTCGAGGCGCAGGTGAACGGAGGTCTTTCCACTCGGCACCACCACCCGCGCGGAGCGCCAGAACTCCGCGCCCAGCGACTCGGCCTCCGGTGCATTCGAGCTGGCCGGGTCTTCGCCGAGTTCGCGCATGGCGCCGATCTCGCTAAGCGAATGTCTCACGATAGTAGATTTCCCGTTCATCTTTGCTCGCTTTCTGGGCGCTGATGAGGCGAATCAGATTCTCGCCGCGCCATGTAAAGACAACGCGATAGACCTCGTCGTCAACGCGTCCCAGGGCGATCCAGCGCAGCTCGCCGTACTCCTCGCGGTCATCGATGCGCTCCAATCGCTCGTTCAAAAAGATCGCCGCGGCGGTCAGAAACGAAGCCCTATGCTTCTCCAGATTGATTCTGGCCTTGGCTTCGTCCCACTCGAATTCGAGCTCCTTGCCCGCCGTTGCTCTCCACCATTATGTACACAAATGAGTACACAAATCAAGTCGACGTCGAGCACATGCTCCTTCGCTGGCCGATACTCCCTCTCTGTTTGTGCCTCGCACCGCCCCGCCGGGGCGGAGATTCCCTTCCAAACGCTCTCCCTGGGTTTCACCCTGGGCTATTCTCGACAACGCCCTACGGGAGTAACCCGTGGCCCTTTGTTCTTGCGATTGCCCCCGCGCGCCGTCGAACCGCCGCAACGGGTCCAGTGGTATTCTAAAAACAGTCGAGAGAACGCCACCTCACAGTCCAACCCAAAGTCAGGTCATACGAGCCAAGCCATGTCGTTGAACGATCTCGAATTCGCTTACGCTCCGGTGCGCGATCAAGTGCGCGACCTGCGGGAGTATCTTTGACCCGGCCCGCCTGCGCCGGGAACTAGCCGCAATCGAAACCAGGCTGGCCGATCCGGCGCTGTGGTCCGATCCCAACGCTACCAAGCCTTTGATGCGGGAGAAGAAGCGGCTGGAAAACATGGTGGCCGACGACGAGGAGCTGGTGCGCCGGTCGAGCGACATCGAGGCCTACTTCGAGCTGGCCCGCGAGGGCGAAGACGTGCTGGCCGATTTGGAGCGCGACATCAAGGCCCTGGCCGCCTTCAACGAGGATCTGGAGGCGCGGACCATGCTCAACGGCGAGGCCGATCCGCTGAATGCCATCGTCACCGTGCACCCCGGCGCGGGCGGCACCGAGAGCCAGGACTGGGCCGAGATGCTGATGCGCATGTATCTGCGCTGGGCCGAGCAGCTGGGCTTCAAGACGGAGATCAACGACTACCAGGACGGCGAAGAGGCGGGCATCAAGTCGGCTACATTCACCATTCTGGGCGAGTACGCCTTTGGGCAACTGGCCGGCGAGAGCGGCGTCCACCGGCTGGTGCGCATCTCGCCCTTCGACCAGGCCAAGCGGCGGCACACGTCGTTTGCCTCGGTCTACGTTTCGCCGGAGATCGACGAGACCATCCATGTGGACCTGAAGCTGGAAGACCTGCGCATCGATACCTACCGCTCCGGCGGCAAGGGCGGCCAGCATGTGAACACCACCGACTCCGCCGTGCGCATGACGCACCTGCCTACCGGAATTGTCGTGCAATGCCAGAACGAGCGCAGCCAGCACAAGAACCGCGACAAGGCCATGAAGATGCTGCGCTCCCGCCTCTACGAATACGAGCTCGAAAAGAAGCGGGCAGTGAGCAAGAAGCTGGAAGACTCGAAGCTGGAGATCAACTTCGGCTCGCAGATACGCTCTTACGTCCTGCAGCCTTACCGGATCGCCAAGGACCACCGCACCAAGGTCGAGGTTGGCGACGTGGACAAGGTACTGGACGGCTATCTGGAGCCGTTTCTGCGCGGCTACCTGCTGGCAAAGCGTCGCGGCACCGCCGTGGCCGCCGAAGTGGACGACGATCTGGAAGTGTAGCGTGGCGACCCGGGAGTTGCTTGCATAAGTCCGGCGGTGGAACCGCAGGTTCCCTTCGGCTTCGCTCTGGGCAGGCTTTCGACCGCGTCCGCCGGGGCGGACTCCGCTCCGGACGAACGGGACGGATTTAGGTTGGAGGGTTCCCACCCTTTCGCCAGAATGAAGGCGAAAGGATGGGGCACGGGGATTTGCACGGCTATCGGCCTGTTCATCTCTGGACGCAACCCGCCGTGGCAAGCCATTGAAGATCAAAGGGCTACCGTCACCGCCTTGATTTCAGTGTAGTTGTGGAGGACTTCTTCTCCCATTTCACGTCCCCAGCCGGACTGCCGGTATCCGCCGAAGGGCAGCGAGGCGTCAAAGACATTGTGGCAGTTCACCCACACCGTCCCGGCGCGCAGGCCGCGGGCCACCTTGTGAGCCACGCTCAGGTTCTGCGTCCAGACGGATGCGGCCAGTCCGTAGATCGTGTCGTTGGCGCGCTTGACAATCTGCTCCAGGCCTTCGTCGGAGAAGGGCACAGCGCAAACCACCGGACCGAAAATCTCCTCCCGCACAACCTTCATGCCCGGGTTGGTGTTGGTGAGAACGGTGGGGCGGACAAAGTAGCCGCGCTCCGCTCCCGAGGCAGGCCCGCCGGCGGCGATATGCGCACCCTCCGCGATGCCGGATTCTATGTAGTTCACTACCTTGCGATACTGCTCATCGCTGACCAGCGGTCCCATCTGGCAGCCGGGATCGAGGCCGGGCGCGAGCTGGATGCCGGATGCTTCGCGGCTGACGCCTTCCACAACCTGGTCAAAGACCTTCTCGTGCACATAAAGGCGTGAGCCGGCGCAGCAGCACTGGCCGTGGTTGAAGAAGATCGCGCTGGAGGCGCCGGAGATTGCCTGATCGATACGGGCATCGGGGAAGACAATCACGGGCGATTTTCCGCCGAGTTCAAGGCTCACCTTTTTGAGGTTTCCGGCGGCAGCCTTGACGATCAGCTTGCCCACTTCCGTCGAGCCAGTGAAGGCGACCTTATCCACAAGATCATGGGCGGCGAGGGGCGCGCCGGCGCCTTCGCCATAGCCGGTGAGAATGTTGACAACTCCAACCGGGAAGCCGGCTTCATCGAAAAGCTGGGCAAGGCGCAGTCCCGAGAGCGGGGTTTGCTCCGCAACTTTCAGGATGACCGTACATCCGCAGGCCAGGGCGGGAGCGAGCTTCCAGACGGCCATAAGCAGAGGAAAGTTCCAGGGGATGATCTGCGCAACCACACCGATGGGTTCGCGCATGGTGTAGGAGTGGAAGTCGTAGCCGGCAGAAAGGGGCAGGGTCGTTCCGGAGATTTTGGTGGCCCAGCCGGCCATATAGCGAAACATATCTACGGCCAGCGGCACGTCCGCGACACGGGCCACCGAGTAAGGCTTGCCGTTGTCGACGGACTCAATCTCGGCGAATTCATTGAGGTTCTGTTCCAGCAAATCGCCCAGCTTCCACAGCATGCGGCCGCGCTCGGAGGGCGACAGGCGAGTCCACGGTCCGTCGTCGAAGGCGCGCCGCGCGGCAAGCACAGCCCGATTGACATCCTCCTCTTCAGCTTCGGGAACATGCGTAATCACATCGCCGGTTGCGGGGTTGTATACGGGAAAGGTCTTGCCGGAGGCCGCGGCGACGAAGCGGCCATCGATGTACATGCGGTGCTCTTGCGAGACGAAGTCAGCCGTCGTGCGGCTGACCAGGGGGTCGATGGAAAGGGTAGCCATAGTTTGACCTCGGATGCAACCGGTCGCGCCGAAGCGAATGTGCGGAAGGCAGCGCTTCAAACCAAATTCAGGGAGGCTCGGGGAACGGGTCTTACGGGGCGGTGCGCGCCGGATGTTGCACGTCAGAACGCTAACACAGGACGATGTGAATTGGCTAGAACCAATCCATGGCCGAAAAGCCTGCTTTGGCAGGGCATTTACGGATGCATAAGAATGCGGAGCGGAACAGCCTGATTGGAAGCCGGTTCAGGTTGTAGAGGGTTGCCGCAGTTGCCGATCAAAGTTTTTGCCTGCCCTTAACATCAAATCCGCTGCGCGTGCTGTATGGATTGCCTGATGGAGAGTTTTTGCTCAGGCGGAAACTCGTGTGCCGGAAATGGGGTAAATCCTGTAGACTGCCAACACGGCGCGCTGGACGAATTCGATGGCCCGAACCACAACGAAACAAAAGCTCTTTAACGGCCGGGACCACTCCTGGATGCAGTTTAACCGGCGTGTGCTTGAAGAGGCTGAGGACGCGACCAACCCGCTGCTGGAGCGGGTGAAGTTCCTGTCCATCACGGCCAACAACCTGGACGAGTATGTCGAGGTGCGCCAGGCCGGGCTGCTGCAGCGGATTGAGGACGGCTACCGCGAGCCGGGCTTCGACGGACTGCGGCCGGATGAGTCGCTGGCCGTGCTGACCGCGGAGATTCACAGCTTTGTGGCTGCCCAGTACGAATGCTGGAACGAGAAGCTGCTTCCCGAGCTGCGCAAGCAGGGAATCCGGCTGCTGGAGTGGAAGGAACTGGACGATGAGGCGCGGGCGTTTGCGCAGGGGTACTTCCAGCGCGAGGTCGATCCCCTGCTGACGCCCATCTCGATCGATCCGGCGCACCCGTTTCCGCGCGTGCTGAACAAGGCTCTTTGCCTGGCGCTGCTGCTCAGGGCCAAGCGGCGCAGCTCAGGGCCGCAGGTACTGGGGGTGGTGACGGTGCCGCGCACGCTGGCCAGGTTTGTCCGGCTGCCCTCGGCCGACGGGGCCTTCGACTACCTGCTGCTGCAGGATCTGATTGCGCAGAATCTGGCCGGCATGTACCGCGGTTACGAGGTTCAGGCTCACGCCGCCTTCCGCGTCACCCGCAACTCGAATCTCTACATCGAAGAGGAAGAGGCGCGTTCGCTGCTGGAGAGCATTCGCGTGGAGCTGCACAACCGGCGCAAAGGGGATGCGGTGCGGCTGGAGATCGAGACCGGCGCTGATAAGGAGATCGTCGAGCGGCTGCGCGTGAACTTCGAGCTCGATGAGGATCAGGTCTTTCGCGGCGAGGGTCCGGTGAACCTGTCGCGGCTAATGTTCTTCTATAGCGACGTGAAGCGGCCGGATCTGAAGTTCCCGCCCTTCACGCCCAAGCCGTTGCACCTGAAGAGCAAGTCCAACAGCATCTTCGACGAGTTGCGGCAGCGCGATATTCTGCTCCACCACCCCTTCGACTCCTATGACGCGGTGGTGGAGTTCATCCAGCAAGGCGCCGAAGATGCGGCCGTGGTTTCGATGAAGCAGACTCTCTATCGCACCAGCGAAGATGCGCCCCTGTTCGAGGCGCTGATCGAGGCGGCGGCCACCAAGGAGGCCACGCTCGTGGTGGAGCTGATGGCCCGCTTCGACGAGGCCTCGAACATCCGCTGGGCGCGCAGCATGGAGGACGCCGGAGTGCAGGTCTTTCATGGCGTGGTGGGGCTGAAGACCCACTGCAAGCTGGCCATGCTGGTGCGCCGCGACGAGGACGGCGTGACTCGCCGTTACTGCCACCTGGGCACGGGCAACTACAACCCTGTCACCGCCCGTTTCTACACCGATTTGAGCCTGCTGACCAGCGATCCGCAGATCACCGAGCGGGTGCACATGGTCTTCAACTACCTCACCGCTCACGCCGAAATCGACGACTACAAGCCGCTGCTGGTGGCGCCGCTGACCATGGCCGAGAGCTTTCTGGGTCTTATCCGCCGCGAACAGGAGCACGCCCAGGCCGGGCGTCCGGCGCACATCGTGGCCAAGATGAACGCACTGCTGGAGCCCAGCGTGATCGAGGCGCTCTACAAGGCCTCGCAGGCCGGCGTCGAGATCGATCTGATTGTCCGCGGCCTGTGCATCCTGCGCCCCGGCGTCAAGGGCATGTCGGAGCGGATTCGCGTGCGCTCGATCGTGGGCCGCTTCCTTGAGCACTCGCGCATCTTCCACTTTGCCAACGGCGGCAACGACGAAATCTATCTGGGCTCGGCCGACTGGATGCCGCGCAACCTCTTCGAGCGGTGCGAGGTGGTCTTTCCGGTGCGCGACGCGGCAGCCCGGGCCCGCATTCACGATGAGATTCTGCCCGCGTATCTGGCCGATACGATCAAGGCCCGCCTGCAGCAGCCCGACGGCAGCTACCTGCGCGCCATCAAGACGCTCAAGGATGCGAAGGCATTTTCGAGCCAGGAGTTTCTCATGCAACTGGCCGAGGGCAAGGCGGAGCTGAGCGGCATCCCCAGGCCTGTCGCTCCCAGGGCGCCGGTGAAGGCTGCAAGCAGGCGGGGCTAGCCCACAGGCTAGTGATGACGGGAATTCGATGGGTTGCAAGGGCAGCGGCTGAAAAATGCGGGCACGGGGATAGCGCATTGAGTTATTCTGGCTCCTAGTCCGGAAAACAGGATCCGAGGTCCGGAGGAGAATTCAACTAGAAGGAGATCATTGTGACTAGCTTCTGCGCAAAGTGTGGAGCTGAACTATCCGCCGACAAGCAAACCTGCAGCGCCTGCGGCGCGCCGACTGGCGCCTGGGCCCCGGTGGCGACGCCTTCCCAATCCGCCGCTGCGCCTGCTCAACCCGAAGCTCCGCCGGCCAAATCTGGCGGCGCGCTCAAGATCGTCCTGATCGTCGTGGCCGTAATCGTGGGGCTGGGTCTTCTGATCGTGCTGGCATTCGGGGTCTTGGCCTACCGGGTCATGCACTCCATTCATGTATCCGGCACAGGCGACAACGCCCATGTGACGCTGAATACCCCCGGCGGCGCCATCAGCGCCAACGCGACCGAGACATTCAGCGCCTCGGATCTGGGCACGGATATCTATCCTGGCGCCCAGTCCGGCAAGGGCAGCATGAGGATGACCATGCCGACTGGCTCCTGGGTTTCTGCCGTGTTTGTCACGCCGGATTCGAAGGACCAGGTGGTCAACTTTTACAAGGGCAGGCTCGGCAGCGAGCTCTCGGTGTACGATACCGCCAACAGCGCTGTGCTTTCCGCACAGAAGAGCAAGCAGGAATCGATCATCGTGACGGTTACCGCCAATGCGTCGCAGTATAACGGCAAGACGCAGATTGCCATTGTGCACACCATCAGCAACAAGGCCCAATGATCGATTTGCCGCGCGGGGATCGGACCGCTTCAACGGTCCGGCCCCGCGGCTGCCTTGTCTCTCACCTGCCTGTCCGGCCAGCCGGTTTTCGCCGCCGGGAATACGATGGCTAAAGAAGATCTGGAATGCGCAGCGCATCCATGTCTGAGTAGACCTGGTTTTCTCCGCCCATGCCCCAGCAGAAAGAGTAGCTGGCCGTGCCCACGCCGGCATGGATCGACCATCCGGGCGAGATAGCCACCTGCTTATTGGCTACCAGAAGATGCCGGGTCTCAGTGGCCGGTCCCATCAGATGGACGACCCGATGATCGGCAGGAATGTCGAAGTAAAGATAAATCTCAGAGCGGCGCATGTGTGTGTGCGGCGGCATGGTGTTCCAAACACTGCCTTCGGCAAGCTCGGTGAAACCCATCACCAACTGGCAGCTCCGCGCGCCCTCCAGGTGGATGAGCTTGTTGATAGTGCGGTGATTGGCCGTGGCGGCAGAGCCAAGCGTCGTTGGCATCCGGTCGGGTGCGCGCACGATTGCGGTGGGATAAACCGCGTGGGCCGGATAACTCAGTAGATAGAACTCGGCGGGTTGGCTCGGGTTGGCGCTTGAAAAGGAGATGCTGTGCTCGCCTTTTCCGATGTAAAGCGCATCGCGATTACCCAGCGCATGGGCTTCTCCATCCACCTCTACCGTCCCATCGCCGCCGATATTGAAGACGCCCAGCTCGCGTCTCCCAGTGAACCGGGCAGCGCGCAGTTCTGCTGGGCAGGGCAGCGGCAGGGCTTCGCCCAAAGGCACCGCGGAGCCGATGACCGCGCGGTCCAGATCGACGTAGACAAGCTCAACGAGGCCCGGCGCGAAGAGGCCGTCGACGAGAAACGTCGAGCGCAACTCCGCCGTGGACATGTGGGGATAGCGAACCGGGTCCGCCATTTGCATCAGTTTCATATCGTTACCTTCCGTTCCACCTGCTACAAGTTTATGCCAGTCCGCCGCCGCGTTCAGGCCGGCCGGCCGCCTCAAGACTCATTCAGGACCGAATCGCTCCTGCGCCGCATTCAATGCGAAGGAAGCGAGTTCGATGCGCCCGACAAGCAGGAAGTGGCTCAGCAGTTCACCATAACCGCCGAGCAGCCGGGCTTGGCGGGCTTCCATTGCATCAGGAAGGCGGTCAGGGCCGAGGATTCCAGATGGCGCATGTCTTCGAATTCGCCGCCCTTCTGGCTATAGAGCAGCGCGCCCTTCTCGTCGAGGACGGCCAGCGCCGGCACGCCCTTGTGTAGAGGAATCCCGTACTTCTCGGCAAGGTCGAAGTTGGCGTTTATCCCGGTCTCCCCAATATTCACGTGAACCAGGACGAAGTTGGCCTCCAGGAGGGGCAGATTTGTGGCGTCGTGGAAGTAAATATCCAAGACCTGGCAGTCGCCGCACCAGTTGCCGCCAAAGTCGAGCAGGATGTGCTTGTGGGTCTGGACAGCGGTTGTGAGGGCGGCGGCCAGGTCGGCCTTGGCCTGTGCCGGGTCGGGATAGATATCGCGACCCGCTGAGCGGGCGGGGCTGGCGGTAAGCGTGAGCAAAACGGCGAGGGCGAGAAGCTTTACGGTCTTCACGATGGAGCCTCCACTGCTGTTCTCAGTCTGCCACAAAGATGCGGAGCGGTTCCATCTCCATGCTTTGGCGAGGACGCCTGGAGATGTACTCTGGAGTGTGGCGAGCGACCTGCGCAAGAGGCTGGAATCGGCGGTCTATCCCGATCTGGGAGCGATGATGGAGGGCTACGCGCGCGCGGCGGCCGAGCTGGCCAGGCGCGAGTTCGATCGGAAGCTGGATTTTACCTCGGAATCCATCGACAGCCTGGACGAGATTCTGGTGCTGGTGGGTGAGAGCCCGGAGCTTGACCTGGACTTCGAGGTTCGGCTCTGGGGCAGCTACCTGGGCGAGGTTCTGCGGCGGCGCTATGCCGGCAGCTGGGAGATGACGCAGTATCCCGGCGGCGCGGTCGCGGTTCCGGCCGTCGAAGTGCGCGCCTCAAGGCTGTTTCCGTTGTTGAAGGTTTATCGCAGGCTGACCGTGGGCGAAGAGGAAGACCTGGGCGCCTTTTACGCCATGGTGACGGAGAGGCTGGGCAAACCTGCGCAGGTGAACTAGGATGGGACGCCTGGATTTGTGCGACAATAACCATGCATGATGCGCGCCGGCGCGGTGCGCGGAGGAAAAGACTATGGGCGATCTGCTTCAGCCATGGCACTTGGTGGTGCTGGGCGTGGTTGCGTTCTTGCTGTTCGGCTCCAAGCGGCTGCCGGAGCTTGGCAAGGGCCTGGGCGAGGGATTGAGGGGTTTCAAGGAAGGCATCAAAGGTGTTGCCGACCCCACTCCCCCTGCACCGACGGTGCAGCAGAATGCGCCTCCAGCTCAACCGACATCGGCTCCGATCGAGCCCAAGTAAGGCGCTGCGGAGGCCAAGGCTCCGAAGCTGGGATTCAAGCCAGTCGGGTTGCCTTTGCCTGGGCCGCGCGAGTTGACCGGCAGAATCTGAAGGCCTGTGCGAAAGTGCGGGCCTTTTCTGCGTCCTGGCAGCAACACTTCCGCACCGGCGCTCCCACACAGGGTTCGAGACGCGAGGATGTTTCCGCCCAGAGGCAATCGTGAGTATAATCCGTGACATTCGAAGATTGAAGTGGAATCCTGGCTGGGAACGGTTCGCCTCGGCCGTGTGCCCAGCCGGGGTGATGGCATGGGATTGAAGGGAGATTCAATCATGGAGCTCTTGCTTCACCCTCGGCACCTGCTTCTCCTGATGTTCGTCGGGCTGCTGTTCATTGCGCCTTTCTGGCAGCTGTTCAAGAAGGCTGGATACATACCCCTGGTGAGTTTGGTAATGATCGTTCCCTATCTGAACGTCCTTGCGTTTCTGTGGCTTGCCTTCTCCGATTGGCCGGTACTCAAGAGGCTGAGAGCGCTGGAAGAAGATCCGCCAGAATACTGAGCCTCTCTACACGCTCAGGAGCACGACGGCAGCCAGGGCCAGGGCCATGCCGGCCATCTGCCGGCTCGTGGGCCGCTCGCGCAAGAGCAGCGCGGCCAGCAGGATGGTACCGGCCGGGTAAAGCGAGCAGACCAGTGCGGAGACATCCAGGCGCCCAAAGCGCGTGGCTTGCAAATAAAAGAGATTGCCGATGGTGTCTAGCGCTCCGGCGGCCAGGCCGGCGAGCCAGAAACCCCGCCAGCGCCCTTTGGGCGGCATGACAACGAGAACCAGGATCATGGCCAGAGTGCCGGCTGCGCGGGCCGAGGTCATCACCCACAACATGCCGCCTCCGCTGGCCAATTTGAAGAAGATCAACTGTGCTCCAAAGCCGATCCCGGCGAGCATGCCGAGCAGGAGCGCGGCCGGCGGCGTGGGCATGGCCTTCTCTCCGGAGCTTGTGGCCTGGGGCACATGGGTAATCATCCAGATGGCGGCCAGGCCCATCGCCAGGCCGGCGGCGGCCAATGGGCTGGGCAGGCCGTCGTGAAAGAGAGAAAAGGTGACGGGAACCAATGCGGTGAGCAGGCCGGTGAGGGCCGCGGTCAGGCCCATTGCGCCCATGGCCAGGGCGCGATAAAAGATGGCCAGAGCCAGCGAACCCTCAAAGCCGCCCAAAGCCGCATAGAAGAGAAAGTGCGGGCTGGGCACAGCCAGCCGGATCCCCATGCAGATGACCAGGAGGACAAGAAAAGAGAAGATGTGCCCGGAGACGACCACCAGCAGCGCGGGAGCGCGGCGCGCGCCCACGCCGCCCACAAAGTCCGAGCCGCCCCAGCTTGCTGCCGACAGCAATCCCAGGCCCGCGGCGGCTCCCGCGGAAGTCACGGGCTAGTACCCAGACCATGTGGATTCCTGCTTTCCCAGGTCCCCAAATGCGAGGAACCTGGGGCACCCAGGGCTTCTGCTTGGATTACGAAATCTCATGGACACAGCGCTAGTGCGAATCCTGCCCGGAGGGCCAATAGCCGGTCTTGGCCTTCACCTCTATGTCGGGCCGGTCGACTCGAACCTCGATCTTGCGGTATTTCCCGTCGATGAACGGCTCGTGGCTGTAGTAGCCAAGCGTGTACTGGGTGCGCGCCTCCTCGGCGATCTTGGCGTAGCTTCTCTCAATGCCGTCCGTGCCGCGCTCCGAGTCTGCCGTACCGCCGGTAGCCGCAATGTACTTGTACAAGATGTTGTCGTACATGGTAAACGGGATGTGGAAGCGGCTAATGTAGCCCTCGCCCCAAATGGCGGACGAGCCCACCAGAGTTCCATAGACGGCGATGTTATTGGTCTGGAGGTAGCGCACTACCTCCTTGAGCGTGGCCTTGCTGCCGTATTCCTTGCCGTCGGAGATGACATAGATCACGCGGCGGCGTCCCTTGGGGCGGGTTGACAGTTCCTTGGCCGCGGCCAGAATGGCGTCGTTGAGAGTGTGAATCTCCTTGGGGATGGTGATGACGCCGCTGGAGCTGCCGGTGGAGCGGCCCGGCTGCAGGTTGGGATCGACGCAGTTGCCGTTTTCGCGGATGTTGCAACCTGACAGCGGACCTTGGTTCTGCGGCACCAACTCCTCTTCGCCCGCGGCCTTGGTCATGGAGAGCACGAAGGGAACGCGCGCGCTCTGTGCGCCGGTGAAGCCGCCGGAGCGGTTCTGGGATCCGTTGCTGTACGAGAAGACCGCAATCTCGTCGTATGGGGTGAGCGCGCCCTGGATAGCGCCCAGGGAGTTGTTCACCTTTGCCATCACATCGGAGGTCAGGCTCTGGTCGATGACAAAGGCGACGGAGAGCGGGGCCGGATCTACCGTGAAGAGCCGCAAATTCACGCGCGTGTCGTTCTCATACACCTTGAAGTCGCGGAAGGTGAGGCCGGCCACCAGCTTACTCTTCGAATCCTTGGCGGTGACCGGAACCTCGACGAAGTTCACGTTGATGTTGTACACCCTGGAGAGCGCGGCCATGCCTTCACCAGGCGCGGGCAGCTCGGGAGGAGTCGTCTGGACATCGTCCTTGGTCTGGGCGGGGGGCGGAGGCGGCTGCTGGGCTGGAGCGGCAGAGGACGAAGTGGAAGCTTCCGGCTCGTTGCCCGCGCCGATTCCGGGCGTAATCGGGTTGCCGTCCGCGCCGGTCAAAGGCGGGCGTGCCTGGGGCGTGGGGGCGTCAGGCACAGCGGGTTGCTGCTGTTGGGCCAGAGCCGCCGCAGAGAAAACTGGGCTCAAGTTCAGAAGCGCCGCCAGCGCCATTGCTGTCAAACCATGGTTCACAGGTCTTCTCCAGTGGTCAGTTATCCGTCTTCGGCGGTCGGCCGGAAACGATCCGGGGCCGCTGAGCCTTCCGCCGCTTCCAGCAGCCAGCGCTCGGTGGTTCGAGACGCCAGACCACTGACCGTTGGAACCTGACCGCAGATGAGGGTCATCGGCAAGAAGAGCTTTACTCGTCAGAGTATCAGACGCGGCAGAGCCGCGCAGGTTGCCTGTCCACCGGGAAAGAGTTCAGGTATGCTTTCTTCGGGGCTCGGATTTCGTCTAAATGGCCAGAATGCGCGTTCGATCGGGAATTGCCGCTCTGCTGCTTGGCCTGCCGGCGTTTTGCTCGGCGGGATGGGCTCAGCTCGCTCCATCGCCGGATGAGGCTCCGGTAAGCAACGCGCCGGCGCCGCCCGACGAAGTATCGGTGGCGACCTTCAAGCTCAGCGCCAATCTGGTGGATGTCGTCTTCACGGTGAAGGACAAGAGCGGGAATCTGGTTCCTCACCTGACCAAGGACGATTGCACCATCACGGAAGACAAGGTTCCGCAGACGCTGAAGAGCTTTGTGGCCGAGACCCAACTGCCGCTGACGCTGGGGATTCTGCTCGACACCTCGGGCAGCCAGCAGCGCGTGCTGCCGCTGGAGCAGGAGGTGGGCAGCCAATTCCTCGAACGCGTGCTCCGGCAGAAGGATGAGGCGTTTCTTCTCTCTTTCGACGTGGATGTGGACCTGATGCAGGATTACACCAACAGCGCCCGGCTGCTGACCAGGGCCATGAACAAGGCGGAGATCAACACCGCCGGCGGCAACGGAGCCGGAGGGATTCCGGGAGCTGGCGGGGGCACCGTCCCCACCATCGGCGACCCCAAGGGAACGGTTCTCTACGATGCGGTATACCTGGCAGCTAACGTCAAGCTGAACCAGGAGTCGGGCCGCAAGGCGATGATCCTGCTCACCGACGGCGAGGACGAGGGCAGCAACCACAAAATTCAGGACGCGATTGCCGCGGCGCAAAAGTCGAATGTGCTGGTCTACGTGATCCTGATCGCAGACCGGGGCTTCTACGGGGGCTTTGGCTATTCGGGATACTCGGCCATGTCCCGGCTGACCCAGGAGACTGGCGGCCGGCTGATCGACGTGGGCAACAACGGCAAGAAGCTTGAGGCGGCCTTCCAGCAGATCGAGGACGAATTGCGCACCCAGTATCTGGCCAGCTACACGCCCAGCAACACCAAGCTGGATGGCGGCTTTCGCCGGCTGGGGGTGGAGTGCCGCGGGGATGGGATGAAGGTGCAGGTGCGCAAGGGCTACTACGCCACGCCGCCGCAGAACTAGCGGGCGCCTCTCTTTTGATTCAAGTTCCGTACCAGCAATCCCTCAGGGGCTAAAGCCCTCATTCAGTCTGGCGTCTTTGCGGCACGACTGAAGTCGTGCCCTGACGCTTCTGGCAGCCCGAGAGAAGACTTTTCCGCAGCCTCTGAAGTCGTTTCCTGACACCGGGCCGGCTTCTTGAAGTGCGCCGCTGTGAAAGACGCCGGCAGAGGAACAAAACACAGAAGCAGGAATGGGAAGCGCTGTGCAAATGGCTCTTGCGCGGCGTATGACTGTGCTTTTTTCGGACAGCGGGTTACGTTTGATTCGCCCGACCGTAATCTGGCGCTCAAGGTTAGTCTCCTCTAATATCGGCACATGCGGAAAGAACTTGAGGCCGCTCAAGAATTATTTTCAGCCTCATGAATCCCAGCCCGGAGGAGCCTGCCATGATCACCAACTGCGCCGCAAATGAAGGCTATGAAATCAGTCCCCGGTTTCAGCGCACCGTGGAGGAGCGGATCGCCCGGCTGGAGAGAGATGCCGAGCGGGACGAGGCCCAGGTGGGCCAGCTAGAAGACGAAGACCATATCCGCCGGCAGATGCGGCTGGTGGCCGTGCAGCGCTCGGAGGCCTTGCGCATGAGGCTGTTTTTGGACCGCTCGAAGACGCGCTTGCCGCGGCCTCTGATCGAGATTTGACGTCAAGCCGCGTCCGGCCGGACGAATCGGCTGCTGGACAGTTTGGCGGCAAGACAAAGGGCCACGCCTCATCCTGGGGGGCGCGGCTCTTTTGTTTTGGCGCTCCTGGCGAACGGGGCGGATTCTGGTTGGAGGTTTCCCACGCTTTCGCCAGAATCAACCGCAGGTCCTTCGACTCGCTTCGCTCGCTCAGGATGACAGAAAGGATGGGGCACGGTGCATTTGCAAGGCTACCGGCCTGTTCCCTCAGGCGTAGGAGCTGCTCAAGGAGCAGAGTCCGGCCGCCGCGGGACGATCGGCATCAAGCAGGGGCAAAGGAAGTTCGCTCTGGCCGCCTGGACCGGCCTCCAGGAAGGCGTCGAAAAGGACGGCATAGAGAGCCTGGCGGCCAGCCAGCTTCTCATTGCGCGCGCGCAGAAAATCGAAGCGGAAGGGAGACGATGGTTCCAGTTCGCTGAGAAATGCGGGAGAAAAGAACTGCCGGGCATTGGCTACAGCCATGAGGATGAGCGATCTCCAGCTCATGCGTAGCAGATCTTTGAGCACTACGGCGCCGTTGGGCAGGCGGTCCATGCAGTCTCCGACATGCCGGCTGAAGTTAAGCAACTGCAGGACGAGGCTGTCGAGAAACTCGCCATGAGCGGCGGCGCGGGTGAAGAGCGTAACCGATCCGCGGCGCAGATCTTCGCGCAAGTCTTGCAGATCGTCGCCCAGCTGTAGCAGGACTCCCCAATCGATGGCGAACTGGCTCTCTTCCGGCGAGAGCCAGGGCAGCACCAGACAGGCATTGGCAAGGACGGAGGTTCCGCCTTTGGCGCAACTGATGCGTTCCAGCTCGGAATCATCGAGATGGCGATCGGGCGAGTTGTCCCAGCGGCCGCCATTGCCCAGTTGCGCCATACTCTCCTCCTGGGCCCGGTGGATGGCCAGGAGGCAATCGTACACCTGCGGATAGGCGGGGCGCGGATACTGCGCTTCGATCGTTTGGACCATGGCCCACACGGCCGCCTCGCGCGCATTGCAGGCGGAAGGCCCGAGGCCGCTCAGGCGCTGGCGGAAGCGATCGCTGAAGCGGAGCTTCTCCACGCCGGATAGCTCTGGATCGTCGAGACAGTTGTCGCTGTAGGGATAAAGAAGACTGTAGGCAAAGATGGGTGGAGTCAACTCCATGGGCTGGCCGAGCAACGCCTGCAAGCCGCAAGCGGTCCAGGCATTGCGGCAAGCCTGGATGATATCGTCCATGCTCAGGGTCCGGTCGAAGCCGCGCGCCTGCCGAGCAAGCTGGGAGCCCACGGGCAAGAAGCTGCCTGTGAGCAGTTCTACCGCCTGCGGCTCGAGATCGAGGGCAATGGCCGCAAAGCGCGGGAATGCGTCGACGATGCGCTGCTGCGCCAGCAGGCGCTCGGTTGAGGTGCGCGGCGCCCTGCGCGCCTCTCGCTCGACGGCGCGCAGGGCCTGGTCGTAGGCTCGCTCACGCTTGCGCTGCTCATCCAGGCTGGAGCGCGGACCGGCTGGGAGGAGGCGCCCAGCGCAGCCATTCCACGATTCAGCGGCAAGCGCAACCTGCGCCTCAATCCACGACCAACTGTAGCGATGTTCCATGCTGTTGAGTTTTACGAAAAGCGCCGTTGAAGGGTTCCATTGGAAGCGCGGAAAGCCGGATTATCGAGGCTCCCTGTGTGCCGGATGGCCGAAGAAGACGCGATTGGCCTTACAATTCTCCCAAGGCGGCCGTGGGAGGAGTTGACCGCATGGAACTGGATTATTTCGTCGTCGATGTTTTCACGGAAACCGCGCTGGCGGGCAATCCGCTGGCGGTGGTGATGAACACCGCGAACCTGACGGCCGAGCGGATGCAGGAGATTGCGCGGGAGTTCAATCTCTCTGAAACAACGTCTATTCAGCGGCGGCCGGCCGAGGCGGAGCAGGCCGAGGGCGTGCGGGTGCGCATCTTCACCACCCAGGAGGAGCTTCCCTTTGCCGGGCATCCGACGCTGGGCACGGCCAGTGTGCTCAAACTCTTCGCGCCTGAGACGATGCATTCGGGCGTTGTGAAGCTGGCGCTCAGTGTGGGCTCTGTGCCGGTACGGTTTGAAGGGGAGGGCTTGTTCGGCGAGATGACACAGCGCGATCCGGAGTTTGGCGCGGAGCTTAACGCCAAGGAGGTGGCCCGGCTGACGGGCCTGACCGGGGTGGATCTGGACCCGCGGTTGCCGCCGCAGGTTGTTTCTACCGGAACCGCCTTCGCCATCGTTCCACTGCGCTCGCAGGAGGCCTTGGCGCGGCTCAACGTGAACCGGCAGGAGGCTCCCCAGTGGCTTCGGGAGCGCGGCGCGCGCTGGTTTTACGTGCTGGGGCCATGCGAATGCGAGAAGAGCGCATGGCGAGCCCGCATGCAGTTCAGCGGCGGCGAGGATCCGGCCACGGGATCGGCGGCGGGGTGCGCCATTGGCTACCTGGTTTGCCGGGGTGTGGCGGCGCCGGGCGAACGCATCACCTTGCGGCAAGGCGTGGAGATCGGCCGGCCGAGCGAATTGTATCTCTCCGCGCAGATCCAAGGCGGGCCTGCACAGGGACAATCGGCGCGGGTTACCGATGTGCGGGTGGCGGGCAGCACCGTTCTTGTGGCAAAAGGACGGCTTTTCCTGCCGTGATGCACATGCTTTCAACAGGCATTCACAATTGCAAGTGACGGGCTGTGTTAAGCCTATGCAACTTTCGTTTGTTTCATGGGGATTTTCAGGTTAGATTTCGCTTACCTTTCTCTCTTCACAAGAACCTTCAAGCCTCGTATTCTTGGGCAACATTGAACCAACTTAACCGGCTCCCGCGCCGGCCTTGACCCCAGGTCCTAGTCACACACCAATCGCGAACCTTGGTTAGCTTCCTGCGCAGCGATTGCCCCGATGCTGCTTTGCGTGAATGCCGCTCCCGCTGGGTTGCCGGCAGCACGCAAAGCCGTTCGGGCTGCAAGATCGACCAGAGAATGGCAGCCTCATCCGCGATCGGCGGCCTTGGAGATCATTTGCGGCAGCCCGCCGCAGGAGCGGGCGCGGGCGGAGTGTTGCCCGGCAGGCCAACGAGAGTATTGAAGCGAAGATCGAACCACGGAAACAGAAGCAAGGAGCGAACCCCAGATCATGCGGCCCAAGAAGGTGATTCTCTGTGTAGACGATAATGAACAGGAGCTTTCCGTACTCAAGTTCATGCTGGCAACTAACGGGTACCGGGTGGTTTCAGCCTCGAGCGGGCAGGAGGCGATCGGCATCTTTTCCGAGATGCAGGTAGATCTGGTTTTGGCCGACTATGCGATGCCGCAGATGAATGGCAATCAAATGGTCGACCGGCTGAAGCAGATTGCGCCGCATATTCCCATGGTTCTTATGGGCGATCCGCAGCGAATGGGCGGCGAGATGCACAGGGCCGACGCGCTGTTGTCGAAGAAGCAGTGCACGGCGCAAGAGCTGCTGGAGCGGATCAAGGTGATGAGCGCGCGCAAGCGCGGTCCTCGCAAGGGCACAGTGCGGATGGCGCACGTGGAGGCTCTGGCGGTGGCGTCGTAAAGACAGAGATCAGAGATCAGGGATCAGCACGATCCTGAGACCTCGGGCGGGCGCATTGCGGAATCCCAGCCTCCAAACGCCGATCACTTTCTTCACCTACGCACCGGCCGGGCCCTGACCGCTGATCCCTGACCCCTGACCCCTGACCCCTGACCCCTGTTACTACTCCACCTTCAGGCTCGTTTCGGCCGTTGCCAGCGAGCTTCCGCCAACCCAGATGGTGTAGGTCGTGGGTTCCACGGTCCGCTGGATATCGGCGTTATAGAAACTCAGTTCGCCGAAGCCCAGCGGAAACTCCACATGCTTCGTCTCGCCGGGGGCCAGCGTAACGCGCGCAAAGCCTTTCAGTTCGCGCACCGGCTGGCTGACGCTGGCCGCTGTGTTCCGGATGTAGAGCTGAACCACCTCGGTTCCGGCCACGCTGCCGGTGTTCTTCACGTCCACACCGACAAGGGTAACCGGCGTAAACCCGCTCCCCATTTCACGACCGAGCAGCATTCGCGAGGGAACTACGGGGTTGCTGACGGTGGGCTGTGAGTAACTGAAACGCGTGTAGCTCAACCCCCAGCCGAAGGGGTAGAGCGGCGAATTCTCTTCATCCACATAGCGCGACATGTACTTCTCAAGGCCATTCGACGGCATGTGGCTCAAGTCGCCATGCGCCGGCCTCCCGGTGGGAAGCTGGGCATAGTACAGGGGCTCCTGGCCCACCGACCGGGGAAAACTGGCCGGCAATTTGCCCGAGGGGTTCACGTCGCCGAAGAGCACATCGGCCAGTGCGTGGCCGGCTTCGATGCCGGGGCTCCAGCCCTCTAGGATGGCGGGAATGTGCGCGGCGGCCCACTTCAGCTCCAGCGGGCGGCCGGCCAGCACCACCAGAATCACCGGCTTGCCGGTGGCCGCAACGGCCTCAAGGAGCTGTTCCTGCGCACCGGTAAAGCCCAGCGTCGCGCGGCTGCCAGCCTCGCCCTCCATCCAGCCGGTGGGCTCGCCGAGGGCCAGGATCGCCACATCGGCCTTCTTCGCCGTCTCCACCGCTTCCGCGATGGTTCTGGCGTCATCGGGTACGGGCAGAGACGCGCCGGCCGGCTGACCGTCGATGCGCTGAAGCGCGACCGCGTCCTCGCCTGAGAGGAGGCCGCAGCCCAGAGCATAGAGCAGCTTGTCGCCCAGCCGCTCCGCAAGCGCCGTCTTCAGCGTGACAACAAACTTGGGGTCGCCGGTGACGTTCCACGCGCCCAGCATCTCGCCCCGATTGTCGGCCATGGGACCGATAAGCGCCACTTTCCTGGCCTTCGCGCTGAGCGGAAGCAGGGTTCCGACCCCTTCCACGGGATCGTTCTTCAGAAGCACAAAGGTCTCGTCGGCCACCTTGCGGGCCGCGGCGCGGCGCTCCGGCGTAGCGTCGTAGGCCGGGCCGACGTCGGTGTAGGGGCGGTCGAAGAGGCCGAGCGCGAACTTGACTCGCAGGATGCGGCGCACTGCTTCATCGACAACGCTCTCGGGAATCTTGCCCTCGCGCACCTGAGACGCAATCACGGTTCCGTAGAGGCCGCCCACCATGTCCATGTCCACTCCGGCCTCCAAGGCCTTGCGGGCTACGGTCGCGTCGTCGGCGCCGATGGAGTGATCGCGCAGTTCGTTGATGGCCTGCCAGTCGGAGACGACCATGCCGTCGAAGCCCCACTCCTTGCGCAGAATCTGGGTAAGGATGAAGGGGTTGGCGCTGGCCGGGACGCCGTTGATGGTATTGAAGGAACTCATCAGCGTGGCCGCGCCGGCCTCGACTGCGGCGCGATAAGGCTCCAGATACACCTGGCGCAGCAGAATCTCGCTCATATCGACGGCGTTGTAGTCGCGGCCTCCAACTGGCGCGCCGTAGGCGGCAAAGTGCTTGACGCTGACGGCCACCGAATCGGGTTTGGCGAGATCGTCCTGCTGGTAGCCTTTGACCCAGGCGCGGGCCATCGCCGAGCCCAGGTAGGGGTCTTCGCCGGCCGATTCGGCGATGCGTCCCCAGCGCGGATCGCGGGCAATATCGACCATGGGCGAGAAGACCCAGATGAGGCCATCGGCGCGGGCTTCGACAGCGCCAAAGCGGGCTGCCGTCTCAGCCGCCGCCGGATCCCAGCTTGCCGCCAGCGCCAAGGGCACGGGGAAGACGGTGCGGTGTCCGTGAATCACGTCGCGCGCGAAGAGGATGGGGATGTGCAGCCGCGACTTCTCCATGGCAATGCGCTGAAAGCGGTTGGTCGCCTCGGCGCCCACCACGCCCTGCATGGAGCCCACCTGGCCCTTGGCCACCAGTTCCTCATAATTAAGGTTGGACGAGCCCGGGCCGGTGGCGTATTCGACCGTATACTGCGCGAGCTGTCCGACCTTTTCGTCGAGCGTCATCTTCTTCAAGAGCGCCTCGACGCGGGCATTCAGTTCATTCGACGCCAGTTGGGTGTTGGGAACGGGGCGGGTCTGGGCCGCGGCGGAAAGACAGCCGAGAAAGGCGATCGACAAGAGCCAAAAGAGCATCCGGAAAGGAAGAGCGAAAGAGTTTTTCATGGCTTGGTTAGAATAAACCGTCTTTGCCGCGTTGGTCAGGCGAGGCGAAGGCGGGGCCATCCGGATCATCCCGGCAACCACGCTCTGAAGTACTTTCGATTCCCTCGTCCCACAGGCCCGTTTGTGTGAGGTCAACACCCAGCAAGGTAGAATAGGGGCAAGCGGATGATTGAAACCTCTCCAGCGGCTGCTCCCCAGGCCACCCGCCAAGCGCGGGAGCCTGAGTTGCGGGCGGGGGCTGGGGGCGGGCAGAGTCAGGCGCACGCTCAGTCCGGCCAGACCCCGATCATTGAGGTCAGCGGCCTGGAGAAGACTTACAGGACCGCGCGCGGCGCGCTCAACCTCTTTCACGGCCTCGACCTCCAGGTGGAATCCGGCGAGATGGTGGCCATCGTGGGCCAGTCCGGCGCGGGAAAGAGCACGCTCCTGCACATTCTGGGCGCGCTGGATGCCCCTTCGGCGGGAACCGTAAACTGCGCTTCAACCGATGTGGCTCGACTCTCCGCGCGCGAGGCAGCGGCCTTTCGCAACCGGGAGATCGGCTACGTTTGGCAGTTCCATTACCTGCTGCCGGAGTTTACGGCGCTGGAGAACGTGGCCATGCCACTGCTGGCGCGCGGCAAAATGAGGACCGGGGTCCCCAGCAACAGGTCTTCGTCGCTGGGGTGGAAAGTCGATGCGCTCCAAACGGCGGCAAACTGGCTCAGGGAGGTTGGCCTGGAGGATCGCGCCGACCACCGGCCAGGCGAACTGTCTGGCGGCGAGCAGCAGCGCGTGGCGCTGGCGCGCGCGCTGGTGAACAACCCTCGGCTGCTATTGGCCGACGAACCCACCGGCGACCTGGACGAGATCACCGCCGGACGCGTCTTTGACCTGATCGAACGCTTGCACCTGAGCCACGGCCTGACCTCGATCCTGGTAACGCACAACCCGGATCTGGCCGCGCGCTGCGGGCGGATCCTGCGCCTGGAGGGCGGACGGCTTGCCCCTTTGGCAACGGCTCAACAGGTGGGATTTCAAGCGGGAAGCAGGTGACGAATCCTGCACCGTTCCGGCAGTTTCTGAGTCTTAATCAGTAAGCAATTTGCGTGGGGATGAGTCTTGATTCCCTCCAGGTTGCCAAGGCAGGTTGGAAGTCTCAGAGAAGCGCGTACGCCGGAGAGAATCAGGCGGAATTCGTTCCGGCGCAAGTGAAAGAGCTGTCCGAGGGGCGAAAGTTGTATTCTCCTGGGAACCCTGGGGCGGCGAAACTGAATACAATGGCACGCGCGGGTGGGGCTGAAGCCAGAGAGATGAACGGTAGGCCCACTTCAGCCGATAGCCTGCAACAGACCCGAGTCACGGGGGGAGAACATCATGTTCGAACGCTATACGGAGAAGGCGCGGCGCGTGATCTTCTTCGCGCGGTATGAGGCCAGCCAGTTCGGATCGCCCTATATCGAGACCGAGCACTTGCTGCTCGGCCTGCTGCGCGAGGACAAAGCGTTAACCACCCGCTTCCTGCGCTCGCACGCCTCTGTGGAGTCGATCCGCAAGCAGATCGAGGCGCACACCACCATTCGCGAGAAGGTTTCAACCAGCGTGGACCTGCCGCTCTCCAACGAATGCAAGCGGGTGCTGGCCTATGCCGCGGAAGAAGCCGAGCGGCTGGGCCACAAGCACATCGGCACCGAGCACCTGCTGCTGGGCCTGCTGCGCGAAGAGAAGTGCTTCGCCGCGGAGATTCTGCAGGAACGCGGCCTGAAGCTGATGCAGATTCGCGACGATCTGGCTCGCGTCACTCAGGAGAAGGTCGCGCCGCAGCCTCGCCAGCGCGAGAGCAGCCTGCTGGCCGAGTTCAGCCGCGACCTGACCCAGGCTGCCTCGGACGGCCAGCTCGATCCCCTGGTAGGCCGCGACGGCGAACTGGAGCGCGTGATACAGATTCTTTGCCGCCGCACCAAGAACAATCCGGTGCTTATTGGCGAACCCGGTGTGGGCAAAACGGCCATCGTAGAAGGCCTTGCCCAGCGCATCGCGGACGGCGAAGTCCCCAGCTTTCTAGCCGACAAGAAGGTTCTTGGCCTCGATCTTTCGCTCATTGTGGCGGGAACAAAATACCGCGGGCAGTTCGAGGAGCGGCTCAAGACCATCATGAAGGAGCTGATGGAGAACCAGAACTCCATCGTTTTTATCGACGAGCTGCACACCCTGGTGGGCGCGGGCTCGGCCGAGGGCTCGCTCGATGCGGCCAACATCCTCAAGCCGGCGCTCTCCCGCGGCGAGATTCAGTGCATTGGCGCCACCACGCCTGGCGAGTACCGCAAGTCCATTGAGAAGGACCGCTCGCTGGAGCGCCGCTTCCAGGCCGTCAAGGTTCCTCCGCCCAACGAGGCCGACGCTATCAAGATCATCCACGGCATCAAGGACCGCTATGAGAAGTTCCATGCCGTCAGCTATACCGATGCCGCCGTGGAGTTCGCGGTCTCTCACTCCAACCGCTATATCCCCGACCGCTTCCTGCCCGACAAGGCCATCGACCTGATCGACGAAGCCGGCGCGCGGGTCAAGCTCCGCCAGACCTCGCTGCCCGATGAGATCACCGAGGTCCAGAAGCGCATCAAGTTCATTGTCCACCGCATGGACTCGGCCATTGCCAACCATGAGTTCGAGAAGGCCCGCTTCTACTCCGACGAGGAGCGCAAGGAGCGCGAGAACCTGCGCGCCCTGCGCGACAAGTATCACCTCGACGACTCCGCCGCCGGCATTGTCGGCCGCGAAGACATTGAGGACGTGGTCAGCCGCTGGACCGGAGTTCCGGTGACCAGCATCAAGGAAGAAGAGACCCAGAAGCTGCTGCGCGTTGAAGAAGAGCTGCACAAGCGCGTCATCTCGCAGGACAAGGCCATCGGGGCGCTGGCTCGCGCCATCCGCCGTTCCCGCGCCGGCCTCAAGTCGCCCGCGCGGCCCATTGGCAGCTTCCTCTTCCTCGGCCCCACCGGCGTGGGCAAGACGGAGATGGCCCGCACCCTGGCCAACTTCCTCTTCGGCTCCGACAAGGCCCTCATCCGCTTCGATATGTCGGAGTTCATGGAAAAACACTCCGTGTCCAAGCTCATCGGGTCGCCTCCAGGCTATGTGGGCTACGAAGAGGGCGGCCAATTGACCGAGCGCGTTAAGCGCTCTCCTTACTCGGTCGTCCTGCTCGACGAGATTGAGAAGGCGCACCCGGATGTCTTCAATATCCTGCTCCAGGTGTTTGAGGACGGCCAGTTGACCGACGGTCTGGGCAACACCGTCGACTTCAAGAACGTCATCCTCATCATGACCTCGAACATCGGCGCGCGGCATCTGCAGAAGAAGCAGGGCCTCGGCTTCCAAAGCGACCGCGAGGACCTTGTCAGCGACAAGATCGAGGAGCTGGTGAGGCAGGAGGTAAAGAAGACCTTCAACCCCGAGTTCCTCAACCGCCTGGACGAAGTGATTCTGTTCCAGTCCTTGTCGGACGGCGACCTGATTCAGATTGTCGAACTGCTGGTCCAGCAGCTCAACGCCAATCTGGCGCAGAAGGCCATCACCATCTCCGTCACCGAGGAAGCCAAGAAGTGGATTCTCGACAAGACACTTGTCGACCGCAGCTACGGCGCCCGTCCTTTGCGCCGCGCGCTGCAGCGCTACGTCGAAGATCCTCTGTCGGAAGCCCTGATCGCCGGCAGCATCTCCGCGCGTCCAGCCTTCCTTGAGGTCTATCTCGATGCCAACCAGCTCTTCTATCGCCCGGTGAGCGCCGACGAATCACTTGCCGACGAGAAGCCGGCCGGCGTTCTTCTGTTCAGCAACTGAGGCTCTGCACGCTCATGCAAAATGCCTGGGCTATGCGCTGGTCGACCTGGAGATTTAAGTTTTGCAGTTGACACCAAAATGGAAGATCCTCGGGGATCGAGGATCTTCCATTTTGTCGAAGAAACAATTCCCGTTGCATCTCGCGGCGGAATGACGCCGCGGGAGCAAGAACAGATTCCCAAGGAATCAGCTTTGATTTGAGACCTATGACAGTTCGCAGAGAAGTACGCAGATTTGCATTTTTGTTCTCGGGCGCTCTCTTGATGTCTATGCCGGTTTGGGCGGCTTCAGACAGCACTCTCGTTAAAGTGGAATCCGGAAAGTTGAAGGGCTCGGCGCAGAGCGGCGTGGTGGCATTCAAGGGCGTACCGTTTGCCGCGCCTCCCGTGGGCCAGTTCCGCTGGCGTGCCCCGCAGCCCGTCACACCATGGGCGGGGATACGCGCTGCCACTGACTACGCCCCCGATTGCATGCAGCTTCCCTTTCCATCCGACGCTGCCCCTGTAGGCGCGGGCGGGCTCAGCGAAGATTGCCTTTATGCGAATGTTTGGGTTCCCGCCGCACACGGCGCAAAGAAGCTGCCGGTGATGGTCTGGATTTACGGTGGCGGCTTTGTCAATGGAGGAAGCTCCCCGCAGGTTTACGATGGAACGCACTTCGCGGAGCACGGCGTAATCTTTGTGAGCTTCAATTATCGCGTGGGAAGATTCGGCTTCTTTGGTTTTCCCGCGCTGACGGCGGAGTACCCCGATGAGCCGCACGGCAACTATGGCTACATGGATCAGATTGCCGCGCTGAAATGGGTGCAGCGGAATATCGGTGCATTTGGCGGAGACCCCGGCGCAGTGACAATCCTCGGCGAATCCGCGGGTGGAGGATCGGTTCTTACTCTCTTGACATCGCCGCTTTCCCAGGGGCTTTTCCAGAGGGCGATCGTGGAGTCGGGAGGCGGACGCGACCTGCTCATGGGGCCGCGCTACCTGAGCAAGACTTCGCCGCAAGGCATGCCTTCCGCTGAAGCGATCGGCGTGAAATTCGCTGAGAGCGCCGGCATCGCCGGGACCGGCCCAGAGGCATTGGCTGAGCTGCGCAAGCTGCCTGCGGAGAAGGTGGTTGCGGGGTTGAACATGGCAACCATGGGACCGGCGGCCGCAACCTATTCAGGCCCCATGCTCGATGGCATGATCGTTCGCGAGAGCCCCCAAACCGCGCTGCTGGCGGGCCGTTGGGCGAAGGTTCCGGTGTTGATTGGCGCCAATAGCTTGGATATCGGATTTCCGCGCGGCCGGACGATGGAAGCGGTCTTCGCGCTCTTTGGCGCTGACGCGGATACAGCCAAAGCCGCCTTCAATCCCGAGCATTCCAATAATGCATTCCTGGTGGGTATTCGAATCGCTTCGGACCAAATGATGGTGGAACCGGCGCGGTTCGTGGCGCAAACGGTGGCAGAGCAGGGCCTACCCGCGTTTGAGTACCGATTCTCTTACGTTGCCGCATCGATACGCGACAAGTTTCCCGGCGCTCCCCATGCGACGGAGATCCCGTATGCCTTCGACACTGTCAAGGCTGCCTACAAGGACAAACTCACGCCGCAGGATGAGGCGTTGGCAGAAGAAGCCAATGCATATTGGGTGAACTTTGGCAAAACAGGCAACCCCTCCGGCGCGGGCCTGCCGCAGTGGCCATCCTTCGATCCCAAGGCTGACACTTTGATGAATTTCACAATTGCGCAGGGTCCGGTCGCTATGGCCGATCCATGGAAGACGCGGCTGGACTTGATAGCGGCGCTGGCTGCGCAGAGGCCCGTTCCTGCATCCGCGCCTGCGTCTTCTTCCGGCGCACGCGCGATAGGCACCGGAAACTGGACCATCACCGGCGATATCCAAGGCTATCCGCTGAACGAGGCTTGTGTCCTGACTGTTCAGGAGAACAGGATAACCGGCTCCTGCAAGGGTGAAAGCAAATCCCATGAGGTCACTGGGACAGTCGACGGGGAGAAGGCAACATTCAGCCATGGTGGCGAATACAACGGCGACCCTCTCACCTTGACTTACTCGGGGACCATGTCGCCGGATGGTTCCTTGAGCGGCACCGTGAACGTCGATCCCATGAGCGTATCGGGAACCTTCACTGCCAGGAAGGCCGAGGCGAAATAGCCGCCCCGCGCGCCGAGAAGGCCGGCAATTGTTGCCAGGAGTCCGTCTGGCTCTGTCCACTTCCAGCCTTTCGGCTCCAACAGGTTCATTTCCATGCCAAACTTCAGCATGGCCTATTCGATTGGGCCGTATTGTCGGTCTCGATCTTCTTGACGGGGTACAGCAAAACCAGAGTGGGTGTACCCAGGAAGCACGACGCCAAGTGGCTTTTTCCTCAAGAAGAAGCCGCCTCGCACACTCCTTGCTGGGGCACGTCCACTTTGGTTTTGCTCTAGCGCCGGCACCTTGAGCAATACCCGGGTTTGACCCATCCAAGAACTCTATCTGGCTCGCCTTGACAAATCGCATCGATCCGGATACCGATCCCGAACTGGTCTTCACGGATCTGGAACTGCGCATTTTAGATCGCTTGGTGAACGACAAACCCACCGCTCAATCTCGGCCCCGCTCTCTCTCGCATTACCTGACTCAGCTGGCGCACCTGGGCGGCTACCTGCGCGCAACTCGGATCCTCCGCCCGGCAACGAAACCATCCGGAGAGGGTCAACGCGCTTTGTCGATCTTCAACTGGGGGTCATCAATGGGTGCGGGAATTGTGGGTAATTGAAAGGGCGAAACCGGGGGCTCTTCCAATCGAATGGATTGAGGCCTGCGCAAAAAGCCTTGAAGTGGATCGGTTTTGAATGAGCTCTAGCAAGAGGGGACGGGCTTTTGCCCGTCCTCTCTTGCCGCTCCGCTCGTCAACCCCGGATCGGAATGCCTAAAAGTGATATGCCACGCCGACCGCCGGCGTGAAGATGTTGTACCACTTGTTGGTGTCGAACTTGTAGCCGCCGGGGTCGCCAAAGTTGGGAACCTTGGTGACAAACGCGCGATATTCCGCGCGAATATCGAAGCTGGGGCTGATTTCGTAGGCAATCCCGGCTCCGTACATGCCGCCGACGCCGGTCTGCTGCTTTGCGCCCAAGACCGTGGTGCCGCTGTTGACAATGGGCAGGAATATCAATGCGCCCGGCCCGGCTTCAACAAACGGATTGAACTTGCGGTAGTAGAAGGTATGCACGTAGGCCGCGGAAATCTCCTGGGTGCGGGTCAGAATCGTGATTCCCAGCGGTCCAAAATTGGGTTCGGCGTAGTTGATCCTGTTCTGGTAAATAATTCCGTAGTTGCCCTCGAAGGCGCTCGAAGGCGTGAGCATGAAACGGTAGCTGGCCAACGCGCCATAACCCGTGGTGGAGTGCACCTGAACGTCGGTGGACGAGGCAATGAACGGCTCGACCAGCCCCATTCCACTGATGCTGATGTCCTGACGGCTTTCCTGAGCGCGGCCTGCTGCCACACACACGGCCAGCAGGAATGCAATTAAAGCGATCTTCTTCATTCGGTCCTGAACCTCACGACTGCACAACCGTCCGGCTGGCAACGAGCTTGTCGATTCCGGTGCGCCGGTTCACGCCGGGCTCCGCTCTAAGAATTGTAAATGGCTGGAGCGGTCCGTGGTGAAAAGCATCTCTGCCGGAACTTCTGAGCCTATAGACGCATGAGGAACCAAAGCGGCACCAGCCCCTCCGCACGCCAGGGCAATCGCGTGAAAGTCCTCTATTGCAGAAACCGGCTCCCTTTGCCTCCTGAACAGGCAAAGCACTGCGATTCCTCGCGGAGGGAGGGTTGAGAATAGCCCAGGGCTTCGCCCTGGGAACAGGTTTCCGGTGCAGGTTCCCGCCCCGGAGGGGCGGTACGAACCCGAGTCGCGCTCTCGATCTCTCTTCGTGCGATTGCCCTGGGAACGGATACCCGCCTCGGAACAGCCGCGGGGCAGCCGGTGTAAACTTCTTCTTCGCGCAATCGATATCGTTTTTCGCGCGGATAGGGAACCCCATGCGTATTACCAGGCTCATTCTCTCTCTCGCACTCGCTTTTATTGCCGCTCCGTCATGTCCGGCCCAGGCAGCCCAATCTGCACAGCCCAAGCGCCCCATGACCTTTGAGGACATGATGAAGATGAAGCGGCTGGGCGATACCGCCGTCTCGCCGGACGGCAAGTGGCTGGCGTACTCCGTCACCACCGTGAATCTGGAGCAGAACACCAAAACGGCGGAGCTGTGGATGCAGGCGATTGCGGCTACTGGGTCCGAGTCCAGCCAGCCGCAGCGAATCGCCGTGACCCATCCCGGCGACAGCGGCCTGCAATTTGCCCCCGACGGCAAGCGCATCCTCTTCCTCAGCGCCCGCACCGGCGCGCAGCAAATCTGGCAGGCCGACTTCGACGCCGCCACCGGCGAGACCGCGCGCCCGCGCAAGCTCAGCAACCTCGACCTGGGCATCGACAACGCCATCTGGTCGCCGGACAGCAAGTCGATCCTCTTCACCGCGCCGGTCTATCCGGAGTGCCCGGCAATCGAGCCCAACGACCAAGGCAAGGGCGCGGAGTGCAACTACGACCGCGACGCGGCGCTGGCCGACAGCAAGGTGAAGGCGCAGATCTTTACCCACCTGCTCTATCGCCACTGGAACCGCTACACCGGCGATAAGCGCAGCCACCTCTTTCTCATTTCGGTTGAAGGAGGTGGAATCCGCGACCTCACGCCCAACGATCCCCACGACGTTCCGCCGTTCTCGCTCGAGGGCGGCGGCTGCGGCTGCGCCTTTGCGCCCGACTCCAGGGAGCTGGCCTTCACCGAGAACCTGGATCCCGAGCCGGCCGCGAGCACCCACGCGGGCATCTTCACGCTCGACCTGACCGACCCGGCGGCCAAGCCGGTCCCGGTCTCAACCTCGCTGGGCGGCAACTTCAACCCCGCCTACTCGCCCGACGGCAAGTATCTGGCCTGGCGCTCGCAGGCGCGGGCTGGCTATGAGAGCGACAAGTTCCGGCTGATGATTTACGACCGGGCGGCGAAGACGATCAAGGATTTGCTGCCGAAATTTGACAACTGGGTGGATGAGTTCGCGTGGAGTCCAGATTCCAAATCCATCTATTTCATCTCAGGCGACAAAGGGGAGGGTCCTATCTTCGCAACTGACCTGAGCGGGAACATAGTGGAATTGTGGACTGGTGGCGAAGCCAGCGATCTGCACCCATTACCCACGCATGGCGAATTGCTCGCTTCGGTTATGACCGTTGCGAAACCCAGCGAGGTGGCTCACATTCACGCAGAGTTTACTTTCTGCACGGGTGGCGAATGTCCAGGCTCACTTCTCAGCAACAAGGACCTTACACACTTGAACGACGCACTTCTTGCCCAACTTGACCTGGGTAGGATGATTGATTTCTGGTTCACCGCGAAAGATGGTACGAAAGTCCAGGGCTTTCTCATTCCTCCTCCCGCCTTCGATCCCGCAAGAAAGTATCCAGTCAAATTCCTCATCCACGGCGGGCCGGAGGGCGCATGGGGCGATGCGTGGAGCTATCGCTGGAATGCGGAGCTCTTTGCCGCCAACGGCTACGTGGTAATCATGATCAACTTCCGCGGCTCGACCGGCTACGGGCAGGCCTTCGTCGACGCCATCAACGGCGACTGGGGCGGCAAGCCCTTCACCGACCTGATGCAGGGCCTGGACTACGCCGAGCAGCACTATCCTTTCATCGACAAGACGCGCGAGTGCGCCCTGGGCGCAAGCTACGGCGGCTATATGGCCAACTGGGTGCTGGGCCACACCGACCGCTTCAAGTGCATCGTCAGCCACGACGGCATGTTCGATCCCGAATCGGCCTACGGAACGACCGAGGAGTTATGGTTCAACGAGTGGGAGTTCAAGGGCAAGCCCTGGGATTACTACGGCAAGCCCGATGCGCAGAATCCCTACCGCAAGTGGTCGCCGGCGCTCTCGGCCAAGAACTTCAAGACGCCCACGCTGGTGATTCACGGCCAGCTCGACTACCGGCTCGACGTGAGCGAGGGCTTCCAGCTCTTCACCGCGTTGCAGCGGCTCAAGGTGCCCAGCAAGATGCTTTACTTCCCGGACGAAGGCCACTGGGTGCTCAAGCCGCAGAACTCCCAGCTCTGGTACAAGACGGTGAACGACTGGGTAGATCAGTGGATAGGGAAGGCGGGGAATAGGGAATAGGGAACAGGTTCTTGACCGCTTGCTATTGTGCCATCTCCGTGCCCCATCCTTTCCGCTTTTTTCTGCGGAAAGGGTGGGACACCCTCCGGCTTTGCTAACCCGACCGACCATCTCCCATTTCCCAGCCAGCAGCGCATGCTCTTTCCGAAACGGGGGCGTGCGATCGCCAGTATGGAGATCGGCCCGGATCCATTTCTTGCCCCTGGTTTCATCGGGGCCGTAATGCCAGAAAATGCGTTAGGCGCAGGGGGTGTTGTCTTGCGCGCACGCATCGAAGATTTTCTCGCCGTTGACGCGAGTCAGCGAAATGAATTTGCGGGAATGTCTGGGTGGGCAGGTCCGCCATTCACCCAGCTATAAGAGCTCTGGAGCGCCGGCTGCGCCGCACCCGCACGGCACACAAGGAATGCGGCGCTCATTCTTTATGGGCAGATCGAGGATGGGAGATCCGTCCCTACCCCTTCGCGAGATCGACTTTTCCGGTGGCTCTCTAACTGTCCCCGATCCCTGCCGAATTACTGCTTGCCAAACCGGTAGGCAATCCCGGCCGTGAAGCCCAGGTTGTTCTGCAGGGTGGAACCGAAGCCGGTGAGGAAATACTCGGGCGCAACCCGCAGCCCGATGCTCGGCGACAAATTGTACTCGACGACCATGGCGGCGCTGGCGGCATAAGTGGAAGCGTCTGGGTAGAGAACTCCAAGGGTTCCATATCCGTTGGTGTCGCCGGTAAAGTTGCCTTGCGCATAGCCGCCCATCACCCGCCCGGAGATGGAGTATCTGGGCTGGAGGTAGAAGCGGTAGGTGGGACCAATCAAGGCGGCATACTGGCTGATGGCCGGTTTTGTCAGGCCCACGCTGCCCGCGGGGGGATCGCCCTGCATGGGCTCAATGAACGGAGTGCCGTAGTAGCCGCGGCCGTCGACTGTCACCCCCAGGCGCTCGTTGAAGTAGCGGGTAAAGCCGCCGTTCCAGTCGTACTCGTTGACGCGCTGCAGGGTGGCGCCAGGCGTAAAGCGCAGGTAGCCCGCCCCCAGATAGCCCTCGTAAAGATGATCGTAGATCTCGTGGATGGCGGTGACGCGCCGCTGCTCGCGGCGGGCCTTGATGCGGGCCTGCACGCTGAGTTGCGGCTGAGATTGGGTTTGAGGGGGCTGCTGCGCCTGGCCCTGGGAGTCCTGGCTTGCAGTTGGCGTTGCGGGGTTGCTGCTCGAACTCGAGCTTTCAGCCCGGAGTAGGGAGAGGGCTGGCAAAAGCAGCGCCAGCAGAAGGGCAAGACGGCGGAAAGAGTGCATCGGTTTCGGGTTACCTCCACGGGAGTACGGAAGCACACCACCGCTCTAGGCAGCGCTCCCCCCATTAGGTATTAAACCACCTGGGGGGAGGGTTGTGGGTGAACCGGCACAGGTTTGGACGCGCTCGCGGCCGATTCGCTGCTCTTTTGCGCTACTTGATGTTGCCCAGATCGGTCAGCAACTGCGCCTGGTTGAAGCCGGCGGGGGAGCCGTTGGCGGTGAGCCAGCCCTGTCCGAGCAGCGTGTGGGCCTCGTCGCAGTACTCCTTCCAGAAGGCCAGGGTCATGGTCTTCAACTGGCCCCAGGTAATGCAGGTGAATCCGTGCTGGTCGTACTTGGGGACGTAGACGCAATGCCCGCCCCAGCTGCCCGGCTTGGACTTTGCGCCGCCGTGGGGCACCACATCCCACACATCCTGGGTCTGGGCCGTGAGGGGCAGGGACAGGCCGATATAGACGCCGCCATAGAGGGCGATGGACTGGTGAACCTCAACCAGGTTAGCTGGCTTGGGATCGGCAAAGGCCACCAGAGCGTTGCCGGCAAGCCCATTCTTCTTCCAGTCGGTGAGCACGTCCAGCTCAATGCCGCCCTGGTCGGTGGATGGGTCGGCGGGATTGTAGCCATCCCAGGCCTCATAGGCGGCTAGAATTGCGGAGTCGGGGACGGTGACCTCGCTGCCTGCGTTGGCGGTCCACACCTGCACGGCGTGGCCGCATCCGGCGATGGTGCAATCGCCGAGCGTGTCGTTCAGCATCATGCCCCAACTGGCGATTCCCTTGGTCCAATCGACCGCGGGGGGCGGGGGCGGAAGCGACGGCGTCAGGTAATCGCCAAACGCCAAGGTTCGGGTGTCGGTTTTGATGGCCTTGCGGCCCAGTTTCATCCTCGAATGATCTGCCATAGGGGAGTCTCCTTGTCTCTTGTTGGGGAATGGCCGCCGCCGCCCGCCGCGGCGGGCCGGTGGGGCATGAGCCAAACAGTGCCAAATCCAACTGGCATTGTCCAGCATTTCTTTTCCTGCTACCCCTTGTAACGTAATCGATGGCATTAATCCGCGCCAGGAGCTGAAAAATGCTCTACGATGAACTGCAGCGGAGGCGGTCGCGAATATGGGCAGAGTCTTTCTAGGGGTTGTTTTGGGAGTCATTCTGGCGCCCGTCGCCGTGGTGGCGTGGCTGTACTTTGGCCGTGTGCCGGTGGCCGTCGCCGATCCGCCGTTCCCTCAGGAACAGCTACTCACCGGGGTGCCGCTGCATGCACGCATCGACCGCGAGCGTGTGAACACCGTACCCATTCCCGCGGACGGGAACAACCTTACGGCCGGAGCGGAGGTCTACCGCGACCAGTGCGCAGTATGCCACGGTTTTCACGGCAAGCCTTCCACGTTTGGCGTTCATATGTATCCCGATGCGCCCCCGCTGTGGGAGAAGCACCAACGCAGCGAAGTCATAGGGGTCAGCGACGACCCTCCCGCCGAGACATACTGGAAGGTGGCCAACGGCATCCGGCTTACCGGCATGCCGGCATACAACCAGGTGCTTACGGATACCCAGATTTGGCAGGTGAGCCTGCTGCTGGCCAATGCCGACAAGCCTCTGCCCGCGGCCGCCGTAGAGATCCTGCACGCCAAGGCTCTGCCGGCTCTTGCGCCTGCCGCAGCGGCCTCTCCCCTGATAAAATCGCAGGCGATGGTCCCGCAAAAGAAGTAGGTTTCTCCGTCGCTGTCCAGTCGTTCGATGCGCGCTTAACGGCATGAACCTGGGAGGGGAGTGGAAGCATGAGCGTGATGGACTCGCTGCGCAAGGGATTCGGCTTCTTCCTGCTGAGTATGGGCGTCTCAAGCCCGGCAAAGAAGAAGCCAGCGCCCAAGCCGCCTCCCAAGTGAAGACGCCGCAAATGACGGAGTTACGCTGCCGGCCCCGCCGGAGTCATTGGGTGTAGTGAAACAGGGAAGTATGAAAACGATACCAAACCGGATTGGAGACTCTGAATGAAGCAAGGCGCAAGACTCAGCCAAGCGTTGCTCTTGGGCGCGCTCGTTCTCGCCTCGGGCATCCCGGCGTTCGCGCAGGGCGGCGACTATTTCACTAACTGGCCGAAGGGCGCCTCGCCCCAGGAGGTCGGCAAGAACCTGGCCGAGCACTTTGCCGCCAGCGGGCATCAATACACCCCCACGATTCATTACTCCGAGGTAGCCACGTGGTACGGCGCGCTGACCTTTGCGCAGCTCACCCACGACGGCACCTTGCAAAAGGAGCTGATTCGCAAGTTCGAGCCGCTGATGCCGGGCGGAGCCGAGGCGGCGCGGATTCCGCAGCGGCGTCATGTGGACGACTCCATCTTTGGCATCGTCCCCCTTGAGATCGCCATTCAGACCAAGGATCCGGCGTATCTGTCGTATGGAAAGTGGTGGGCCGACCGTCAGTGGGAGAACCCTCAACCCGATGGCCTCTCCTCCGAGACTCGCTTTTGGGTCGACGACATGTACATGCTTACCATTCTGCAACTGGAGGCCTACCGCGCCACCGGAGACCGCATGTATCTGGACCGCGACGCCAGGGAGATGGTTGCCTACCTGGACAAGCTGCAGCAGCCGAACGGCCTCTTCTATCACGCGCCGGACGTGCCCTTCTTCTGGGGCCGGGGCGACGGGTGGTTTGCCGCGGGCATGGCCGAAATGCTCAGGGATTTGCCCCAGGATCATCCCCAGCGGGCCCGCATTCTGGCAGGTTACCGGAGCATGATGGCGGCGCTGCTGCGTTACCAGGGCAAGGACGGAATGTGGCGTCAGTTGATTGACCACGATGAGGCCTGGCCTGAGAGTTCCAGCTCCGCCATGTTCGCCTTCGCCATGATTACCGGCGTCAAGATGGGCTGGCTGGATGCCGCAACCTACGGCCCGGCGGCCCGCAAGGGATGGCTCGCGGTGGTGGGCTACATCGATCAGAATCAGGACGTCACCCAGGTGTGCGCCGGCACGGGCAAGCAGAACGATCTGGCCTACTACCTGGCGCGACCCCGCCGGACCGGCGACTTCCACGGACAGGCGCCTGTGCTGTGGGCGGCTTCCGCGCTGCTGCGCTGATGGCGGCGCGGTTCTCTTGAGAGAGGAAATAGAAATCGAGACCGCTCCCAGTTGAACGGGCGTGGTCTTTGGCATCGCCCAGAGTTTTTGTTAGAGTAGATGAGTGGCCGGTGACGGCTGCCCCGGCACGGCGCTATCGTCTAGGGGTTAGGACGTGAGATTCTCAATCTTAAAACCCGGGTTCAATTCCCGGTAGCGCTACCAGCCATTTGACGCTAAAGCCCGCTGATTCAGCGGGCTTTGCTTTTGCCAGAGAATTGTGCCGGCGCTCACCGCGGCGGTTTCTGACAGACTCCATCCTTTTCAAGTCCCTTCCGCGCCAAGAGTTTCCAAAAAGACAGAACTCTTCCAGCAGGTCTCTCTACCTGCGGCCGAAGCCGCGCGGCTTGACCGGCGGGGCGACGGGCAGGTTGGTCTTGCCCGCCGGATAGACGGCGAGGAAGCGATCCTGGCCTTCGCCGGAGCTGGCGGTCTCAACGCCTTCGATGCCGCGGAAAGCCATATGCATCTGGCGGCGCTCGCGGCTGTTCATGGGCGGAAAGGCGTAGGGGATGCCGGAGCGCAACACCTTCTCGGCGGCGGTCTGGGCGGTCAGGCGCAACTGCTCGGCCTGGAGAGCCTTGAAGCTGCCGGCGTCAAAACTGATCAATCCCTGCTCGCGCTGGTCAAGTCGGAGCATCTGCGCGGCAATGGTTTCCAGGGCAAACAACAACTCGCCGTTGTGCTGAATGACGAGCGGCACGTCGGGGCCGGCCAGTTCGACCAGGAGCTGCGGGGCAGGCGAGCCATCGGAGTCCGGGGCGAGGCCGCCGGCGGCGATGCGGTACTTGAGGCGCAAACCACCCAACTTGTTGAGGGTATTCAGGAAGGAGGCAATCTTCTGGGCAGCTTGTTGCAGGTCGGCAATTGGCATAACAAACCAGTATCGCAGAGCGGGGCAGGGGATGGGCGCAGAAATCGACGGAGGCGGATTATCCCACGCTAGCCGCTCGCCGTGCCGAACCGCAGCAATACGCAGTAAGGGCAATGTGCCCCTGATTCTCACCAACAGCAAGAACGCGTCAGCGTACTACGATCACGCGCGTTTCGTAAGGTTGCAGCTTGAGTTGCACGGTCAGGTTTCCACCCCCACGCCTGGACTGCACAGCAACGACAGTTCCGGTTTGCGCATCCCAGGCCTCCGCCGTGCGCCCCTTGCTCATCAGGGTTACCGCATGGTCGCTGGCCTGTGCGCCCTCATTGAAGAAGAGGTACACGTCGGCGTTCTTCCAACGGCGCTTCATCACCCGCAGGGCCGTATCCGCGGCGTCCAAGCGCAGCACGGGCGCAATCACCGCGGCATCGACCGCCGCCAGCACCTCGTTGGGGACGGCCTGCGGCGCGGGAGGCTGGGCGGGTGGCTGGGCGGGAGGCGTGGGAGTGTGCGCCAACTGGGTGTCCACCACGGTTGCCCAAGCGAAGTCGGCCGCCGTGGCCGGGGTTGCGTCGCGGATGGTCCGGCCCGAAATCCACTGCGGCGCGCCCCCAAGAAAGAGAACCTTGCCGCCGCCTTGGGCGAAGGCTTTGAGCCGCGCCAGCGCCTCGGTTGAGATCACCAGCGGCGCGGGCAAAATGACGGTCCGGTAGCGGTTTCCGCTGAGCGTTTCGAAGCTGCCTTGCTGCGCCTTCAGGTCGCCGGCCAGCGCGTCTTCGTCCACGATATCGAAGTCGATCTGATGCTCGCTCAGCAGCCGCTCAGTGGAGACAAACGCCGTATCCGAGGCATCGCTGCCCAGCCACATGGAGCTGGAGGGGAGAAACAGCGCCACGGCTGCATCGGGACGGCCCATGGCCATGAGATAACTCATGCGGCGGGCATAGCTCATTAACTCCGGAAAGCCCGGCTGGCCCATGAATCCGGACGGCGGCCTAGCGCCGGCGGAGGTAGCCGGAAAATACATGGTCTCAATCTGGTTGACTCCGCGCACGAACTGCTCATTCAGGATGTAGCGCGCCATCTCTACATCGGGAGCGGGGCGGTAGGCGGCAAAGCTCTCAGTGAAGGCGCGCGGCTTGCCATCGACGTGCGCGGCCGAACTGGCCAGGCGCGGATAATCGGAGATGGTGTCCTTCCATATCTGATGCCAGATGGCGTCGATGCCGGGCACCTCGACGGCGCGCATGTCGCGGAAGAACGAGCCCTCGCTGCGCGTCAGCTCCATCTCCAGTTCTTCGTGGTTCAGGTGGACCTGGTACTCCAGATGGTTGGCCGCGCACCAGTCCCCCTGCGGCTTGAAGAAGCCGGCGGCAAACATCTGCGAGAAGACGTCGTAATAGTCGCCTTCGATGCGAATCTGCTCCGGCGTCAGATGAATGGGCACGCCGGGATCGCGGTGCGAAGGTGTCTGCGCAAAGAGGGCTACGTAGGGCTGCACGTCGTAACCCTTGATGGCAGTGAAGCGCTCGAAGAACTTCGGCGTCCAGGGCAGGCCGGGGATGGAGTAGTCGGGCTCGTCGCCGCGGAAGCCCATGATCGTCTTGCCGAACTCGTCGCCGACAGCTTGCTTGTACTGTTCGTGCGTAAAGCGCAGATACTGTTCCGTCGCGGCGGGATCGAGATAGTCTTCGAGCGACTGCGAAGTATCCTTGACGCGCTGCGTATTGGTGTCGGAGCGGGTGGGCGAGGTGCGGAACTCATGATCCACGATCAGCACCGTCCACTTGCCCTTGGGGGCGGTCCACTCCAGCGTGTTGCCCACCAGCGGGATGGGAATCGCCGCGCCGTCCTGGTCCACCGCCGCGGCGCTCACCGTCTCCGGCGGCAGAGCCTCATGGATGGTTGCGCCGCCGGCCACGGGAATCTTCCGCGCCACTTCGAGGGCCTGCATCCTCAGTTCGGGCTTCTCGGTGGTGAACTTCCCGCCGGCAAAGCCGCTGGGATAGCCGGCATCGTCCACGATCCATACCCGCATGTTGCGTTGCCTGGCTTCGGCCACAAAGTTGCGAAAAAAGGCGAAGTACTCCGGCGAGAGGTAGGCGAAGGGCATGTTATAGCCGGCCTGCACGGTCACCGTCTGAAAGCCGAGGTGCTGCAAGGTGTCCAGGTCGCGCTGCACCTGGGGGATGCTGACCGGGCCGTTCAAGCCGTAGTAGGGTTCGGGGCCGTACTCCGGCGGAGGAGCGTTCCAAAGCGCGGCCACCTGGGCCGCAGTGGGGTTCTGCAACTTTTGCCAGGGCTGCTGCGAAGTAGCCGCCGCGGCCTGCAACATGAAGGCTGCCGCCATGAGGGTTACAACCATCGGTTTGGTCATGATTCTCGTACTCCTCCATCAATCGGGCTGGCCACCGCGCCAACCCTTTCGGCATTCCACTTCGCATGGTACACTTTTTCGATATTGGAATGCGCACCTTTTTGGAACGCCTGAAGCGGCGGCCCAAGCGTGTGTGCGCGCGGCCCATAGGAGGCTTTCAAGTGGCGAGTCTTCTCAAGTGGTTTAGGAGTGGGGTTTTCGGCTTGCTGGCGGTAGCGCTGTCGCCGGTTTGCATGGCCGGCATCGCGGCGCAGGCGCCGCCCGCCGCGCCGGCAGCGGCTCCCGCCCAGGCGACGCAGCTGGCCGGCATTGCCCACGCGGCCATTCGCGTGGCCGATCTGGACAAGTCGCGCGACTTCTACCAGAAGCTGGGCTTTGAAGAAGCCTTCTCGATGAGCCGCGATGGAAAGCCCACGCAGTCGTTCCTCAAGGTGAACGACCTCCAGTTCATTGAGCTCTATCCGCAGCGCCAGCCTTCTGACGCCGTCGGCTTTATGCACGTCTGCTTTGAGTCGTCGGCGATTGACGCGCTGAATGCGGCCTATGCCGCGCTCGGGCTGACGCCCATTCCGGTGCGCAAGGCAGGGGCCGGCAATCTGCTGTTTACCATGGCCGGGCCTGAGAAGCAGAACATTGAATACACGCAGTACATGCCCGGTTCCAAGCACAGCAACGACAAGGGATTGCACTTGGGAGCGAATCGCATCTCAGAGCAGATTGTGGCTATGGGGATTGAGATGCAGGATCCCGCCGCGGCACGCGCCTACTATGTTGACAAGCTGGGCTTTGCGCCTGCCGCAGCGCCCTCGCCCTCGCTTGGCCACGACGGAATCTGGCTTGCGCTTCCCGGTTCGTCTGGCCAAAGAGTGCAGCTCGTCCAGCACGGCCCCAGCTCGGCGTTTGTCTTCTACTTTGGCGTCGCGGATCTGCGGCATACGGCGGCACAGCTCAAGGCCCTGCAGATCCCTGTGGAAAAGAAGAAGTCGACGCTTTCAATTCACGATCCGGACGGCAATCGAATCGTTTTTGTGAAGGGGAAGGCCGATTGAACTGCTTCTGAGCGCTAAGGGCCATTCTCGTTCGTTGGCATCCAGCTTCCGGGTAGCTTGATTCCCCGGATAGGCGCGGAATCGTTCTGCCTTTCGTCCGCGAAGGCCGTTCCTGGCCTTGCGGAACCGCTGAAAACCAGCTAACTTGGGAAGAATCAGTAAAGAAAAACTGGCCTTCCAGTTCAACTAGCAGGGTGACGCTTGCCGAGCAATCGAGTATGTGAGTCTGTATTTGCCCCGTGGCGGAGCAAGCGTCGCTGCGCCGCAGCATTTCGCCTCAGCTGCCTTTCCATACTTGCCGCATTCTGCCTTCTTGCGCCGCAACTCGCGCACTCCCAGGAGACGGAGGCCGCGTTGGTCACGAACGCCGCAGCGGAGGCCGGGACCGGGGTGACGGCGAAGGCCCCTGCCAGGCAACCGGTGGAGGCTGACCTCACCGTAGAGGGATTGGCTTCCTACGGACATTACAAAATCTTCGCCAGCGGATCAGGTTGCCATCTTTACACGGGGGGAGTGGAGTACGACCGTCATTCCTGGGGTTATTTCCTGAAGGCGCGAATGGACTACACAGCGGAGTTTCTGCCAGTGGTTCTTCTCGACGCCCCGGTTACACAAGATATATGGGGCACTCCGACCAGCCCCGACCATCACATCGTGCCTGGGATAGGATTCTCGCCCATCGGCTTCCGCATGTTATGGCGAGACCACAAGGCCATCAAGCCCTACCTGACCGCCAAGGGCGGGATGCTTATCTTCCCGCAGAAGGTGCTCTCGCAACAGGCGGCCTATGCGAACTTCAGCTTGCAGTCTGCCATGGGCGTGCAAGCCAGGCTGACGCCACGATTCGATCTGCGCCTGGGCTTGTTCAGCGATTTTCATTTTTCCGACGCCTTCATCGTGCCAGTCAATCCCGGCCTCGATGTAATGAACGCGAATCTGGGGTTAACTTACCATTTTGGACAGCAGGGTAAGTAGAGGTCCGCGGCATTCGCAGCCCTCCTTGGCACAGCGGGAGTACGCCGTCCAGTCCGGCGGCGATCTGCCGATTCCAAACAGCCAAACCGGCCCGATAAGATAGAGAAACTGCACAACCAGAGGTTCCGAATGCCGACTCGTCTCTTTTCGCTCTTCGCGCTGCTGTGCCTGCCGTGCGCCCTCCAAGCCCAATCGGAGGCCCCGGCGCGCTACCAGATCTACGGCGGCTACGCCTTCCTCTCCAACTCATTGAATGGAGTACCCGGATCCCATCAGCCGCTGAGCGGATTCGATGCCACCGCAGCCTTCCCGTCCTGGCACCGCTTGCGTTTCAAGGTGGACTATTCCGCGTACAGAGGGACCAACCTGGGCTCGCCGCAACACCCGTATTTCATCGTCGGCGGCGGGCAATACACCTGGCGGATCGGCAGAGAATCCGTTTTTGTGGAGGGATTGGGGGGAGTCGGCGGCGCCAACCAAACATGGGGGACAAACAATGCAATCGGTCAAACCGCCTCGATTGTGACCCTCGCCGGCGGCGGCCTGGACACACCGCTTTCGCGGCGTATCGCATTTCGTGTGGAAGGCGGCTTTCAGTACTCCTATTTCGCCCTCGAGAAGCCAGTAACGTTAGTCCCATACCGGATCCCAGGCCTGCCCACAGATTTCGGCCGTATCTCCAGCGGATTGGTCTGGCAGTTCTAGATCCAGGCTTTCCGGCAAGTTGCCAAGAATCCGGCGATGGAGATTCGATCCTTCGACGATTTAAGGAACCTCTGCGTAAGCCCGCCTTGTGAAAGGGCACGACCGGGTACGGGGGAACCCTCTGGGCCGGGTGTCGTGCCGCAAATGCAACATAGGTATGGGTTTTAGCCCCTGAGAGGGCTTTGCCTAAAAAGTGGCAAAACGGCCTTCTTCCCAAGAAGTTAAGAGGTTGACTTTCTGCCTAGAAGCTCCAGGTCTTGCCCCAAGAGCCCGTTTTCATTCCGTGACCGTGGAACCATAGTTCGTGGGTTGCGGAGCTGTGCCGCTAATCTGCTCAATAAACAGCGGCACCTCTTTCCAAATCAGGTCACGCCTGAGGAGTTGAACATAATGCCCGCTGCCCTTGGCGATGATTCTGCGGCTACGCGTGGAAAGCTTCTTGAGGTCCTCTTGCATTTGGTTGAAGGCCTTCGCCAAATCCGCCGTCTGCTGAGCGGAGACCGGCAGGCGCATCGCTGCTACATCCTGCGAGAAGATCAAAATCGGAAGTGCACCGTATGGGCCGGTGTGAACTGTCTCGTGCCCCGACTGGTTGAAGCTGTCCATTTCGGCAGCCACTGCGTGGAAGGGAAAATCACAAAGGTCTTCTGCCTCCAATACGCCAGCCTGATCTCCAAGACCCGGCAGGTAGCGCGAGCACTGCCCCTCGAGCCGCGGAAGACCTTCTATGTATTGAGCCCTCACGAGCAGCATCGAGATCCATTGGCGTGGCCCCTTGGGTTCCACAGCTTTCATGGCGGGGTTCTCGTCCTGCAGGGGTGTGGAGACATCCACGAAGACAATTCCGGCAATATCTTCCGGGTAGCGCGATGCGTACTCGCGTATATAAAGTCCGGCGATGGAGTGCCCCATCAAAACGATGGGGCTGGTGACCTTGGCTTGGAGAAGCAGGCCGTGCAATTCGGCGGCAATATGATCGGCGTCGCGCGGAGCCGGCAGTGCTTCACTCCAGCCGAATCCGGCTCGGTCGTAAGAGCAGACGCGGGTGGTCCTTGAAAGTTCTGGCTGAACCCCTCCCCAAATCAGCGCGTCGTTTCCGAGTCCCGCATCCAGAATGATGGTGGGCGAGCCGCTGCCCGTGCAGTTCATGTGCATCCGGTGGCCATTGACGGTGTAAAAGGCTCCGGGAGGAGGATGCGTCGCCCAGAAATGGTGACGGGCGATCGCGTTGAACGAGCTGCTTCCCGCCACGGCAGCCGCCACAAGAACAACTATCGACAGAACGACGCACTCGACCACTTTCCGCCATATGCGGAAATTCTTTTTCCGGAGTAGGCGAATCCTGCGCGCACTCAACCACACCACCAGAATGCCTATCGCCAGAATGATTGCCGGCATGACAACATAATCGAAATCCACACCCCACCTCAGTCTTTCTGTTCACAACGATGCATTTCGTCTAAGTATGCGCGCCGGATGTATCTCCTTGGAATATCTCTGCAGAGTCCCGGTTCTTGCCCCTAATGTCGAGTTCACGGCCAAAAAGCCGGTCGAAAATGGTACTTTCCAGGCAAAGCCCCTGAGGGGATGCCGACTGCAGAACAGACACTTGCGCAGGGTTCCTTGACGCCGATTGCAGTCGTGTGACGGGCAATTCGGAAGTTGGGTGTCAGTTGACGCCGACATCCCAGGGCGCTCAGGCTAGCCGTCCGATTTCCGGTCGAATGATCGCATATTCGGAAACGGCGCCATTGACCTTTTGACTGTTCCCGTGTCGAGAGCCCAGCAATTGTGGTATACGTTTCCGCATGAGCTTCCGCAGAGTTTTCTTCTTCGCTCTTCTTGCCATTCCGGCCCTGGCCGCCGTTTCCAACCACGCACAGAACCCCGCTCCCTCGCCGCCCATGGGCTGGAACAGTTGGGATGCCTATGGGCTGACCATCGATGAGGCCGACTTCCGCGCCAACGCTGCCGTGCTGGCGGGGCTGAAGGTGTATGGCTGGCAGTATGCCGTAATCGACGAGGGGTGGTATATGCAGAATCCCTTCGGCGACAATGTGGAGACGCGCAAGTATCTGTGGGACGCACACGGGATTCTAATTCCGGTGGTGAGCCGGTTTCCCTCCTCGACCGATGGCGCGGGTTTCAAGCCGCTGGCCGACTGGGTCCACGCTCAGGGGCTGAAGTTCGGCATCCATATTGTGCGCGGGATTCCGCGCCAGGTGGTTGAGGAGAATCTGCCCATCGCGGGGTCGAGCTTTCATGCCGCCGACGCCGCCGACAAGAGCTCGCCCTGCCCGTGGGACGAGGGCAACTGGGGCGTCGCCGACAATGCCGCCGGGCAGGCTTACTACGACTCGATGATGAAGCTGTATGCCGCGTGGGACCTGGACTACATCAAGGTGGATTGCATCAGCGACCATCCCTACCGGATCACGGAGATCAAGCAGATTGCGGCGGCGATCCGGAAGACGGGGCGGCCGATCGTGCTGAGCCTTTCGCCGGGGCCGACGCAACTGGAACACGCGGCCGAGGTGGGCGAATACGCGCAACTGTGGCGCATCTCCGACGACCACTGGGACGGATGGACCTTCACCCATAAAGCTGGCGACGGCGAGTTTCCGTTTGGCGTGCGCGATGCCTTCGACCGGCTGGCCAAGTGGTTCCCCTATGTGAAGGCGGGCAACTGGCCCGATGAGGACATGCTGCCCTGGGGCTGGCTGGGACCGCATCCCGGCTGGGGCGAGCCCAGGCAGTCGCGCGAGACTCAGGACGAGCAGCGCAGCGAGTTCACGCTGTGGGCCATTGCCCGCTCGCCGCTGATTCTGGGGGCCAATCTGACCCGACTGGACGACTTTACGCGCGGGCTGGTCACCAATCAGGCAGTTCTCTTCATGAACCAGAATGTGACTTACAGCCATCCGCTCGATGCCGCCAGCCTGCCCGCCGGCTTTGAGCACTCCCGGGTGTGGCGGGCGACCATTGACTCGCCGGGCGCCAGGAATTACACCGAGTTCTTTGCCTTCTTCAACCTGGACGACCAGCCGGCGACGCTGCGCGCCACCTGGAAGCAGCTTGGCTTGGACGGTGGCAAGCACACCGCCCGGGATCTGTTCACCGACAGCGCGGGCAAGGAATCGAATCAAGTAAAGGTGACCTTGCCGGCTCACGGCAGCGCACTCTTCGAAGTCAAATAGGACGGTTTGCCGAAGGGGGATCGAACGGTGGAGCGGCGACGCGTTCTTGGCGGCTTGGCGGCGGTTTGGGTTGCGGCAGGGCCGCTTCGCCTTCGCTCAGGCCGGGCCTTCGGCGAAGTCAGTGCGGAAGCAGGACGGACGCCTGCGACCAGCGGGCAGCGGCTGGCCGACGCGGCGCGGGCGCAACTGGGCGTGACCGTAGGCTACGACCCCGGCTGGACGCATCTGAGTTATCCGGGCGGCGATGTGCCGCGGTCGACGGGCGTCTGCGCGGACGTGGTGATTCGCGCGGCGCGCGACGCGCTGGGGCTGGACCTGCAAAAGCTGGTGCACGAGGACATGGTGAAGCACTTCGCCGACTACCCGGCGCGCAAGGCGTGGGGATCGCGCGGGCCGGATGCCAACATCGACCACCGGCGGGTGCTGAACCTGGAAACCTATTGGACGCGGGCCGGGGCGCGGCTGTGGGCGGCTTTGGGTCCGGTGCCGGGCGACGGCTTCCCTCCGCCGCTCGAGCTGGGCGACATTGTGACCTGGCTGCTGGACGCGCGCCTGCCGCACGTGGGGATTGTGGTGAGCGCGGGCGCGCACACAAGTGTGGTGCATAACATTGGCCGCGGAGCCGAGGAGAGCCCCATCGAGGCGTTCTTCCAGCAACGGGCGGTTGCCCATTATCGCTGGCCGGTGGTCAAGAACTAGGAGCTGAACCTCATATTCTTAGCGCCAATATTCGTAGCGCCAATTATTACAAATGGGAAAACCCCCGGCTCTGCCGGGGCGAGAGTCGAAGTTTGACAGTTCCCGAAGTGGTCCCCGTTTGTGTCTTGACCCATCTTTCGCAGGAAAAGCAAAGGGGATGACATGGAGAATGAAGCGTCGTCCCTATGGGACTCCGGAGGCGTTATGGGGCTGCTTTCCCAGCGCTGAAGCGCTGGGCTAACAACCACAGCGCCTACGGCGCGGGCGACGGGCTGCTTCCAGCATGAAGTGTCCTACACGGGCTCCTTCGAGGGGCCACCATGAAGCCTCCGGCTCTGCCGGAGGATACTTACTTGTTCAGATAGACCCGTATCGGCAAGGCATCCCGAAATAGCATACTGCCGCGACGGCGCGGCAAGTGGCCTCGTCCGGGCCCGCCGTCAGAGCTGGCCGTAGGTGGCCTTGGGGCCGTGCTTGCGCTGGTAGTGGTGCTCGGCAACGTAGAGCGGGATTCCCGATTCGGGCGCTCCGAGAAGGACGCTGCGGAAGGCGAGCCGCGCGATGTATTCGAGGACGTCGGCGTGCTCCACGGCTGCCGAAGGCGACTTTCCCCAGGTGAAGGGGGCGTGGCCCGCGACCAGCACGCCGGGGACAGCGATGGGGTCGAGGTTCCGCGAGCGGAAGTGGCGGACGATAACGGTGCCCGTCGAGCGCTCGTAGGCCTCGGCGACCTCCTCGCCGGTGAGGGGTTCGGTGACGGGGACGGGTCCGTGGAAGTAGTCGGCGTGGGTGGTGCCGAGGCAAGGGATGGGGCGGCCGGCCTGGGCCCACGAGGTGGCGAACTCGGAGTGGGTGTGGACGATACCGCCGATCGAGGGAAACTCGCGATAGAGGCAGGTGTGCGTATCCAGGTCGCTTGAGGGGCGAAGGGAGCCTTCTACGATCTTGCCGTCCAGATCGGTGACCACCAGGTCGGAGGGAGTAAGCGAGGCGTAGGCGACCCCGCTGGGCTTGATGACCACCAGCGGCTCGGAGCCGGAGCGATCGATGCCGCTGGCGTTGCCGAAGGTATGGGGGGCAAGACCCCGGCGGGCGATCTCCTGGTTGGCGAGGAGGACTTGCTGGCGGAGCGCGTCAAGAAGCATGGCGAAACCAGTTTACAGTTCTCAGTGGTCAGTTGTCAGTGGGGCGAATTCGCGAAGAAGGGGTAACAGCAGATTGGCGCTGCTGGAGACAATTCTTTTATGGATGGGAATCGGATGTGTGCTGTAAACTTGCAGCCGGTGGGGGCGTCTACCTGAGTGATGGCAGCCGGCACAGCAATGGAACCGATCATACGGGCCACGGCGGAGGAGATTGCCGCGCGAGAGCTGGAGACTGCCAACGATGAGTTTTCGCGAGTGGTGGAACGTCACCGGCCGCAGGTATTCAGGTTTCTGCTGGCATCCACGCGCGACCTGGACCTGGCGGAGACGCTGACGCAGGAGTGCTTTCTGAAGGCGCACCGGAACTGGGGCAGCTTCCGGGGCGAGTCGAGCGCGATGACGTGGTTGATGCGCATCGCGATCAACCTGCAGAAAGATCATTGGCGGAACCGGCGGATGCAGTTCTGGCGGCAGACGCGGACCAACGCGGTGGACCTGGACGAGGCCAGCGAGTGGCTGCCAAGCGGCGAGAGTTCCGCGGAACGGCAGTTGCTGGCGCGGGAGCGGGTCGGCCAGGTTTGGAGGGCTGTGAAAGGCCTCAGCGAGAGGCAGCGAACGGTTTTTCTGCTGCGCTACGTGGAGGAGCAGGAGTTGGGCGAGATTGCGCGGGCCACCGGGTTGAGCGAGGGCACGGTGAAAGCGCACCTTTCGCGGGCGCTCACAAGAGTGCGCGCGGAGCTTGGGGGCGGGCGATGAGTTCTAGAGTGGGATTTGGAGACAGGCGGGAAGAGCCGGCGGAACGGAGCCGGCAGCTGGAGCCAGTTGCGGACGAGAAGCTGGATTTGGTGCTGGGGCAGGCGCTGGAGGATTTCCGCCTAAGCGTACATGCCTGGAGCGAAGCAGCGTATAGCCGGCCCCGGACAGTGGCGCAGGTTGTGCGACGGCGGAGTTGGCGGCTGGCGGCGGGCTGGGCGCTGGGGCTGACCTTGGCGGCAGGCGGCGTCTCTGGAATGGTCTTCGAGCGGCATCAGCGCCAGGAGCTGGCGCGGGCGGCCGAGCAGCAAAGGCTTGCTCAGGAACGGCAGAGGTTGGTTAGCGAGCAGCAGGCTCGGGAAGAAGAAGAGGATCTGCTGGCCAAGGTAGACAGCGATGTATCGCGTGGCGTTCCAAACGCCATGGAGCCTCTGGCTCAATTGATGGCTGAGGACGAGCGCAAGTAAACGAACCGGGAGAGAACGATACTGAGGGAAACCCTGAGAAGTTAATAGGTGGAGGAGAGGGCAATGAAGGGAAGCATGGCGGTGCGGTTGGGGTTGGCGGTTGCGAGCGTATTGATGGCGGGATCGGCGCTGGCGCAAGGACCGGCGGGCGGAGGAGGCGGCATGGGCATGGGTGAGCATCGGCCTCCGATGGAGCGGGCGTTCGGGCCGCAGGGCGACCATGGGCGCTGGTGGAACAATCCGCGGTTGGTGGCGGAGTTGAAGTTGACCGACGAGCAGCGAAAGGCGATGGACGGTATTCTGCTCGAACATCGGGAGAAGCTGATCGACCTTCGCGCCAGCCTCCAAAAGGCGGAGCTGGAGCTGGAGCCGCTGGTCAAGGACGACCAGCCCAACGAGGGCAGAATACTGGCCCAGATCGACAAGGTGGCGCAGGCGCGAGCGGAGCTTGAAAAGGCAAACGCGCGCTTCCTGCTGGCGATTCGCGGCAAGCTCACGCCCGATCAGTGGAAGCAGGTGCAGGCCCTGCGCGACCGTCGTGGGCAGCAGGGACGCGGCTGGGGACGCGATGGCCAGGGTGGTCCGGGCGGGCCGGGACGCGAAGGCTGGAAACCCGGCGGCCAGGGACCGGGCGCGCAGGGACCGGGCGGCCAGTTCCACCAGTATCATCACCAGTTGCCTCCTCCTCCTCCCGCTCCGCCGGGTGCGGCGCCGGCAGCTCCGGCGCCTCAGAGCATGGTTGACGACGGCGCCGAATCGGACGCGGCCGCGCTGGCCGGCACGGGAGACGTGCAGTAACAGGAGATTCACGACAGGCTTACAGGCAGAGAGCAACTACGGTTGATGTTCATACCGATGGCGGCAAGGGGCGATCCTCTTGCCGCCGATTTTTTTGCCGCGCTGTGCTCGCGTGTGAGCGGTTGCGTGGGCTGAATCGGCCTTTCAGCTTGATTCCGGGCACCGCAACGGCCTTGGCGGCTGGATCGAATCGGGACAAACCCCTGGAGCGCAACAGAACAGCGATTGAAGCGGGTTGGGACAGTGATTGGAGCGTCCTGGGACAGCGGGTGAACGGAACCGGGACAGGTTGAATCGAGGGGCGACAGTGGGGATCGGGAGCGTTCCTGGAATTTATGACTAAAGTTATTTCCGCGGGGACCGATGAAAGGTGTGGATGCGAGAACGCTCATCCGGTTGTTGCGGAGAACCTGGCGGAGGGAAAGATGCACCGCGGGAACGAGCGCGATTGAAGGCATCCTGAAATGGAGTCCTCCCATGGCCCTCGGTGTTTTGAACAATCTGTCGGCGATTCAGGCGGCGAACAACCTGAACAACACGAACAACAGCCTGCAGACGGTCTTGCAGCAGTTGTCGTCGGGGTCGAAGATCAACTCGGGAGCGGACGACGCCGCGGGGCTTTCGCTGGTGAACGGCCTGGAGGCCAACCAGACCGCTCTGACCCAGTCGGAGACGAACGCCACCGAGGGCGTGGGGCTTTTGGATGTGGCCGACGGCGCGCTGTCGCAGGTGACCAACCTGCTGGACCGCGCCATCACGCTGGCCACCGAAGCCTCGAACGGCACCCTCAACAGTACCCAGGAGGCGGCGGCTAACCAGGAGTACCAGTCGATCCTTTCGGAAATCAATAACATCGGATCGACGACCACCTACAACCAGGAACAGGTCTTTGCCGGCAACACCATCGCCATCTACACCGGCGACTCTTCGACCACCGGCTCGTCGATCGACGACCTGTACATTCGCCCGCTGTCCTCATCCAACGTGGGCGACTCCAACGGCGTAATCTCGTACAGCAGCGGCGCGAACAACGTATTCGTCGACCTGTCGAAGGACGGCACCAACGCGTCGATCAGCGACAGCCTCGGCGGTACCTCGACCACCATCGACGTGAGCTATCTGACCAAAGGAACGGGCGGCTCGGTGGTGACCGCAACCGCGCCCATCACCGTGGGCTCAGGCACCAGCTACGCCAATACCGCCAAGGGCTTGATCGACGCCATCAACAACTCGGGCCTGGGCCTGAGCGCCAGCTTTGCGACGGCGCAGCAGGCAGGAACCGCGGCCGTCAATACCGCGGAAGCGGCCAACGGCACCACCGCCGGCACGGGCTCCGATACCGGCATCGAGATCTCCGGAACGGGCCTGGGAACGGGCACCAACGGCGCGGGAGTGGTGGGCGCCCTCTCGGTCAACGCCAGTACGGATCTGCTGGGAGGCACGCTGACCATTGTGGGCTCCGACGGCAAGACCCACACCGTCACACTGGGCGCGACCAACTCCACTGACACGCTCTCGAACCTGGCGGCAACCATCAACACCGACGACCTGGGCGTGACGGCCTCCGTAAATGGCGCCGGCACCATCCTCACCTTCACCACGGCGAACTCCGCCGTGTCCGTCGCCGGCGCAAACATTACTGACACAATTCAGTTTCCCGACACGATAACCCCGGCCGCCACCGTTGTGACCGCCGCGGCCGGCGGCGCGATCGGCACCCTGGTGCTTACCAACAGCAGCACCGACGACCTGACTGGCTCAATCACCATTGATGGGTACAAGGGAACCAACCATACCTTCGCGCTCGGCACGCCGGGATCGACGCAAACCCTTGCCCAACTGAATGCGACCATCAATGCCTACGCCGCTGCCAACCCCAACTTCGGCGTGACCGGGTTGATCACCGGCGCGGGCAAGACATTGACGCTCACGGCGGCCGCGGCAGGCACCGACATATCATCCCTTGCATGGGCTGCGCTGGGGGCCACCACTCCCATTCCCGTCGTCGCTGCCTTGACCAGCACGCCCACAACCGGCACCTCATACTACAGCCAGGTGGGCCTGTTTGGGGTGACAGCCAGCGCCGACCCCCTCACAGGCACCCTCACGATCGGTCAGAACACCATCGTTCTTGGCGCGGCCGGATCCACCGCCAACATCGCCGAGCTCGCCACCTACATCAACGACGGCAAGTACGGAGTCACGGCCACGCTCAACACCGCCGGAAACCAGATCACTTTCACATCGGCAGACTCTGCCATGACCTTTGGCGGATCGCCCGTCGACAACGGCTTTGCCGATCCTGTATCCACGTTTGGCAATGCCGACGATTCCGAATACTACAACGTGGGGATCACAGGCGCCATAACGGATTCCAGTACCGGGGGCGGGGCCGCGGTCACCGGCATGACCACAGACACCAACGGCACCGGCGGGACAGCGACGATCAGCTACTCGGACGGCACCGGCGCCAACCTGAGCAACACCGATCTGAATAACCAGCCCGATGCGGAGACCGCTCTGACGGAGATCAACGTGTCCATCAGCGCGGCGGCGGCTCTGGACGGCTATGTGGGCGGCCAGATCAACACGTTGAACGCCATCAGCCAGGTGATGAGTACCCAGCAGGAGAACGTGGTCTCGGCGCAAAACGCGATCCAGGCCACAGACTATGCCTCGGCGACCTCGAATATGTCGAAATACGAGATTCTGAGCCAAACCGGCATCGCCGCGTTAGCGCAGGCTAACAGTGTGCAGCAGGAAGTTACCAAGCTCTTGCAGTAAAGGCTTAGCAAGACTGCAACACCTTCAAGACAACCCAGGGACAGGGCGGCGGCAGGGGGCAACCCTTGCCGCCCATTTTTTGCAGGGGTCAGGGATCGGAGACCAGGCCCGTTGGCGGCGCGACACCCAGGTCGCAAAGACGATCTTGAGACCTGGGATACATTTACTCGCCTTTGTCGGTCTGCGTGGTCAAATAGCGCTCGTAGCCGATCTCGGCAATCTGGTGCAACTGGGCTTCAAGCCAGTCCACGTGCTCTTCCTCGTCCTTGAGCAGCTTGACAAAGAGATCGCGCGAGCCGTTGTCCTTTTCGTCCGCTGCGATCCGGACAGCTTCGTTGTACAGAACAACGGCGCCCAGTTCGAGCTTCAGGTCCGACTCGATCATCGCCTTGACGTTCTGGCCAACGGACAGGGCCAGCGGCTCCATGCTCGGCGTGCCATCCAGGAAAAAGATGCGCTCGATGAGCGACTCGGCGTGCTTCATCTCGTCGATGGACTGCTTCTTGATGTACTTGGATAGCCGGTCGTATCCCCAGTTCTCGCACATTTCGGCGTGAACGAAGTACTGGTTGATGGCGGTGAGCTCTTCGCGGAGCGCACGGTTCAACTGCTCGATGACCTTCGGGTTGCCCTTCATGCCGACGATTCTACAAGAGAATGGAGCGATTTGTAACCAGGAAATCTCAAGACGCGCGGACCGGCTGCGCCCATCGCTGGGGCGGAACGCCCGGGTTCCCAGTCCGGTGCTATAATCCCTCGCATAATGTCAAGCCAGCCAGAATCCATCAATGGTCCCGCGGGCACCCCTGCGCCACCGGGCCTGCCGCAGATATCTCTCGCAAGCAAGGAAGATCAAGACGCCACGAGAGTTTGCTACTACTGCTGCACGATGATTGTCGGCAAGCGTTACCGCGTAGGCCCGAATCTGGCTTGCGGCAGCTGTGTTGCAAAGATAGCTGCGCGCGCCAAAGCTGCTGCCATTGCGGCGGCTTCTGGCACTACAGGTACCGGCACAGTTGGTACCGGTCCGGTTGCTGCCGGCGCGGTTGGCGTGAGCACAGCTAACGTGAGCACGGTAGGCTCTGCCATGGCTGGCGCTGCTCTGCCAGGTGCTGGCGCAGTTGGAACAGGCACGGTTGGTGTTGTTACTGCGGACCCGGTTCAGCCCACCGGCGAAGAGGGATCCTTCATCCAGGGCCTCGTGCTGGGCGTCATTGCCGCTGCGGTGGGGCTGGCCTTTTACGCCGCATTTACCATCATCACGCACTTCTACGTTGGCTACGTGGCGCTGGCCGTGGGCTGGTTGGTGGGCTCGGCCATTAAGTTTGGTTCGAAGGGCGTGGGCGGACCCAAGTATCAGATCGCCGCCGTAGCGCTGACCTATGCGGCCATCTCGCTGGCCGAAGTTCCCATCCTCGTCGCACGAGCCATGGAGCATGGAGCTTCCGAAATAGACTGGGCAGGCATGGCGCCTAAGCTCATTCTTTGGGGGATCGCCTCGCCATTCCTCGAACTGCAATCCGGGGTTTTCGGCATCATCGGCCTGATAATTCTCTTCGTAGGCCTGCGCATCGCCTGGAGAGTCACAGCTGCCAAACGGCGGGTCGCCAGCGCGTGATAGCCGGCTGACAGGCGCACACTTATTTCGCGCCGCCAGCCGCTCCGGCGGCGCCGATTTCAGTCGGCCCGCCATGAGGCGGACGCGCATCCTGACGCGCGCGGTTCTTTCCGCTTTGGCCGCGGCCGAGGTGGCCCATGTGGGAATCCAGCTTTAGTCGCGCGCCTCGCCGATGGCGCGGCCGGTCTCGACGCGCGAGGCCCTCAGCAGCCGCGCAATTTGCTTGAGATGAAGCTGCACGGCATAGGCGCGCAGAATCTCGGCCTGCGAGAACTCGATGCCCGTGGGTCGCGCCGCGGTCATGCGGGCTTCGAGTTGGGCGATGTCCTCCTCCAGATTCATCGGCGGCGGCACATGGAAGCGCCATTCGCGAATGCATCCGGACACATGCTGGAATGCGGTGCGAATATCTCCTGTCAACTGTCCGAGGGCGGGCTCCAGTTGTTGCGCGTAGCCAAACTCATTGGTGTCCTTCACTGAGAACTCCAGCGCCACCAGGGCGTCGAAGACCGAGCGGCCAAACTGCGAGAGTGTTCCCAGCCCCTCGCGCCAGCCTGGACCGCCCGAGGGCTCGTTGCGCGCGGCCTCCAGCAACTGGTTGTTGCCGCGCAGCATGGCCAGCGCTTCCTCGCGCAGCGCGGACAGATTCCCGGCAGGCGCGCCGCGAAAGCCCTCGAGAATCGCATCGAAGAACGCGCCCAGCACCTGATACTCCCGCGCCAAGCCGTCGCGCAACCGCAGCCGGGCGCGGTCGGGCAACACCAGCGTGGTGACGGCGAGGGCCACCACGATGCCCAGCACCACCTCGACCACGCGATCCAGCGCCAGTTCCCAGCGCGGCCCCGACTTTTGCACCAGCATGACGATGGCGATGGTGACCCCGGCCAGCCGCGAACTGCTGCGCAGGCCCAGCAACCCGCAGACAATCACCGCTGCCAGCACGGCCAGAATGAAGTTCCACGGAAGGATGCCGAAGAGCGAAAACGAAAAGCCGAACACCGCGCCGATCAGCGTGCCCAGAATGCGATCGCGCGAGGCGTTCACGGTTGCACCCATGTTCGATTGGAGCACGATGATGGCGCTGATCGAACCCCAGTAACCGTCGTGCAGGCCAAAGCGCATCGCCAGGCCCCAGCTGAGGCCGGCCGCCAGCGCGGTCTTGGCGGCGTGGACGAGAAGCCGCTGACGCTCCATGGAAAGAAGCCCGAAGCGCTGCTTCCGTTCCAGGCGCAGCTCGATCGCCGGCTCCTGCTCGGAGGGCGTGTTGTCCGGCTTCATGCGCATGGATTGCATTCGCTTGGGAAGGTCCTCATGAATACAGAATGACCGATTCCGGCCGGTCGCGGCGGTGACCACTCTCACGTCCTGCCCGGACAATCTCAAAGGCTGCCGGTCGCCCGCAGGCTGAAGACAGCTCGAACCGCCATGCTCGTTTAGCATGGAATCGAGGCGCCCGCATCGATCGGGCAGAGTAACCCCATGCTGCGAGTCGGATATCCTGCAACCTTCGCCGCCGAGCTGTTGAGCGATTTTCCCCCGGGAGTCGAGCTCATTCCGCTGTCGGATTCGCCCGAGGGCGAGGTCGAAATCGACGTGTGGATCACCGACCCCCTGGTGCCGCGCGCCATAAGGATGTGGCCGCGCCTGCGCGGGGTGCGCCTGGTGCTTTCCACCATGGCGGGAACGGAGTGGATTCCCGGCATGGTGGGGCCGCGCGTCACCATCTGCAATGCCCGCGGCGCTCACAACATCTCCACGGCCGAGTGGACCATAGCCTCGATTCTGGCCATGCTGAAGTACTTTCCGTTTTACCTCGATGTGCAGCGGGACGGCCTGTGGAAGCGCCGCTTCGAGGCCCCCGCGCGCTACGCCGGCATCACCGGGGACGCGCGTCCGCTGTACCCGCCCGTCATGCTCGAGGAGCTGACCGGCAAGACGGTGCTGCTGGTGGGCTATGGCTCCATCGGCAAGGAGATCGAGCGCATGCTCGCGCCCTTCCGCGTGAACCTGCTGCGCGTGGCCCGCAACGCCCGCACTGAGCCTCTTGTTCGCGCGGTCGGGGATCTGGACAGCTTGCTTCCAAAGGCTGAGATTGTGATCCTGATCCTGCCTTCCACGCAGGAGAGCTTCCGGCTGATAGGTGCGCGCCAGCTTGCCTTGATGCCCCAGGGCGCGTTACTGGTGAATGCCGCGCGCGGGCCGGTTGTGGATACCGATGCATTGGTTGCCGCGCTGCAATCGGGCAGGATTCGCGCCGCCCTCGACGTCACCGACCCAGAGCCGCTGCCGCAGGGCCACCCGCTGTGGAGCTGCCCCAACCTGCTGCTCACGCCCCACATCGCCGGATCGAGCCCGCAGTTCGCTCCGCGCTCGCTGGCCATCGCCGCCGCCGAGCTGCGCCGCTACATCGACGGCCAGCCGCTCGAAAACGTGGTTCAGGCCGGGGTGTGAGAACCAGCCCTAAGACACAAGCGCTTAGCCAGGTTTCTTGATAAGAAACAAGAATGCGAGTTCAACAAAAAGGGCAATCGTAAGTATTGTGCGAACCCACCCTAGCCGCAAAAACAAAGACGTGGCGAGGGTGGGGCACCCAGAGTTTCATCCCTCGCGGGTTGGCGAAGCCGGTGGGGTGCTAGAGGGTTCACACTGAAGGCACCGCCGCTCTCTCAGCTCAGCGGCGCCAGGTGCTTGGTGTTCTGGTAGGTGTAGACGATGCGGTGGGCGACGGTGATGGTGGAGAGCGCGGCCAGCACCCACAGCACCGGGGCCATTACGCCCCAGTGGTTGAAGAGCGCACCCAGAATGATCAGCACGATCCGCTCCGGGCGCTCCATGAAACCCACCTTGCATTGGCCGATGAGAGCCTCGGCGCGGGCGCGCGTGTAGCTGACCATCAGCGAGGTCACCATGACGAAGGCCACCAGCACCACATACCTGAACCGGTTGATGCGGCCGTAGTAGACCAGCAGGCCGAAGAACAGCACCACGTCGGAGTAGCGGTCGATCACCGAGTCGAAGAAAGAGCCGAAGACAGTGACCTGATTGTTGCGCCGGGCCACGCGGCCGTCCACCATGTCGAAGATGCCGGCGCCGAAGATCACCATGCCCGCATAGAAGAACATGCGCCCCGAGTTGCTGGCGTTGGCATGGCCAAACAGCACCGCGGCCACAATGTTGATGACCAGGCCGATGAATGTGAGCACGTTGGGGGAGATGCGGGTGAGCGCCAGGCCATGCACAATGTGGTCGAGAAGCCAGCCGCAGGCGCGGCCAAATTCGCTTGTCCAGGTCATTCCTAACTTCCTAGCTTCTCTGCGCCGGCGGCGGCGCCATTCTCCGCTTCGCCCGCGCCCACTTCATCGTGAATGGTGGTCAGTTTCAGTATCTCGAGTTCGCGCTTGCCGTTGGGGGTGACGATGGTGGCGATGTCGCCCACGCGCTTGCCCACCAGCCCGCGGCCGATCGGCGAGGTGGTCGAGATCAGGCCTTTGACAACGTCGGACTCCTCGCTGGTTACCAGCCGGTAGACAATCTCCTCGTCCTTGGTCGAGTCGAAGACCACCACCGTGGAGCCGAAGCCGGCCTTGTCCCTGGGAATGTTGGTCAGGTTCACCAGCGAAAGCTCGGCCATGCGCCGCTTGAGCTGGCCCAGACGGGCGTTGACAAAGTCCTGCCGCTGCCTGGCCATGTGGTATTCGGCGTTCTCCGACAGATCGCCCATCGCCACGGCCTTCTTGATTTCAGCGGGAAGCTCGTGGGAGAGCTCGTGCTCAAGGATAGCGATCTCGGCGAGAAGCTGCTTCTTTATGTGTTCGGGCATCCAGGGTCCAGGGCGGGGGGCGGGATTGCTCCATCCGCGAAAGATAAAAAACTTCGACATCCCATTATACGCGGGCGAGGGAGACCAGGCTTAGGCGGGCAAGGCTGCCCAGGCTGCGGAAGAGGCGCCTCGCGGGCAACCGAATCCGGCCGCCCCTCATCCTAGCTACTTAGTTGTGAGTACATTCCGGGCGACCCACCCCCCAGGGCCGCGCAGGGTTCAGGGGTTCATGGCGACAATTCTGTTGGTAGACAGCGATCCCCTCCAGGCGCATCTGCGCAAGTCGATCCTGGAACGGCGATTCCGCGATGTGCAGCGGGTGGGTGATGCCGCCGAGGCTCTGTGCCTTGTGGAGCAGCCCCAATTTGCGGCTGGTCTTGGCCTGGTCATCTCAGGAAATCACATGCAGGGCATCGGCGGTCCGGCGTTTGTGGCGGAAGTGCATCTGCGGATTCCCTCGCTGCCGGTCCTGGTGATGGGCAACAGGGGCGAAGTGGCCGCCGACTATGCCGGTGAGTTCGTGCGCTTCCTTCCCAGGCCTGTCGCAGGCGAAGAGATGCTGGCTCTGGCAGGCGAGATGCTTGCGCTGAACGAGTTGAAGACATCCTAGGCCCAGTTCGTTGCTGGCGCAGAGAACAAGGTCAGGCTCAGTCGAGCGGGGAATCCCGCCGGAGGCCGATCCATCTCTGAGGGGAAGTTTCTTCAGCCCCGGCCGGCGGAATTCCGCGCCCCATCCCGAATACCCGCCGAACGGTGCGGATTGACAGAAACGCCGCTCGTCCAATGCAGGTCGAGAAGGCCCACCTTTGTGTGATTCAATGTTACATACTCGGTAACCTGCATTCATATCTCATGTCATGTCATTTCAAGTCTGCCGTCATGTCATATCCCACGAAAGATACGCCAGAATTCTTGACCTGCGCGAGCGTCCACAGTAAGCATGAAGATGTAACTCACACATCAGATATGCCCGGTACCGCCTATATTGCCAGCGCGGCAGCGAGCATCAAGGAGATGGGATGATGAAGTTCTTCGTTCGCGCGCTCGGTTCGGTATTCTTGGGCCTGGTCTTCGCTTCCACTGCATATGCCGATGGAATCACTCTCAGCGGCGACTACCCGGGCGGCTATCTTTTTTACGCGTTCACCTCGACGAGCGCGATCACCGCGCCGGGCCCAACGGGCCAGATCGTCACGACGGCCCCGGCCGCCTACAATGAGCCTGTCGCTCCCTACACGTCAACCGTCACGATCGGCGGAAATACCGTACCCGTATATCTCATTTGCATGGACATCAATAACCCGACGGGCGTCGGCAACTTCTACCCCGGCACCTTTTATACGGCCGCGACCATCTCAGGAGTTTCGGGCCAGGCGTCGCTCGCCATCAATTCGGAGGTGTCGTGGCTAGCCGACCAAATGGCCGGCTACTCTCCAAATGTCCCCGCTAACGCCAGCATCACTGGGCCCATTTCAATGGCCATCTGGGAGCTTGAGTTTCCCACCTCGACCGATTGGGACAAATCTACAGGGGGCGCCGATCCCATCGATCAGGCTGCGCAGATCTGGATTGACAGGGCCTCTGCCGCGGTGATTGGTGGCTACCAGCCCGACAGCGCGTTTTTCATCCCCAACGACCCTTCTATACA